>NZ_LZKY01000427.1:0-1496 GCF_001673055.1 Mycobacterium sp. 1245801.1 | reverse complement strand
ACCGTGCCCACCCAGTCGGCGCGATGGGCCGCCAGATCGTCGGCCCGCATGGCCCCGCCGTGCGCCAGTGCGTGCGCCTCGAGCCTGGCGGCCAGTTCGCCACGGTAGAACGCCTCTCCGTTGGTCGCGGCGATCGTTTCCAGCGTGGCCGCATGGTCGGGCAGGCTGAATCGCTCGCCGGGCCTGGGCGCCCGCCCGCCGGGCAGAAACGCCTGGGCGAACCCCGGCTGGTCTTCGAACAGCGGCACCTGGGCGGCCCACTGCTGCGCGACCGTCGGTGAAACCAGAAAGCCGTTGCGGCCGTAAGCTATTGCTGGTTCGAACAGCCGCTCGAACGGGAGCTTGCCGAACTTCGCGTGCAGTTCGGTCCAGGCCGACACCGCGCCGGGCACGGTCACCGAATTCCAGCCGAGGATCGGAACGTCCTGCCCGCCAAAGTATTCCGGTGTCCAGGCGGCCGGTGAGCGACCCGAGGCGTTCAACCCGTGCAATCGCGCGCCGTCCCACACGATGGCGAAGGCGTCCGAACCAATGCCGTTGGACACCGGCTCCACAATCGTCAGGGTGATGGCTGTGGCGATGGCCGCGTCGACCGCGCTGCCGCCCTGGGCGAGCATCCGCAGGCCCGCCTGGGCGGCGAGCGGTTGCGACGTGCACACAACGTTTTCCGCCAGGATGGGCTTGCGTGGCCAGGCGTACGGCAGGGTCCAGTCGAAAGGTGCGGTCACCTCCGCGAGCGTATCTCCTTACGCCGTCAGCAGCGGTGCCATCCAGGTCAGCTCGGCGGGCAACTGCGAGCTCCAGAACGCGCCGTCGTGCCCGCCGGGCGAGAAGCCGCCGGCCGGCGGGTTGGGCAGCTGCGCGATGAACTGCTTCGTCGCCGAGTAGAACGGATCGCTGTCGCCGCAATCGATTCGGATCGGGATCGAGGCCAGCGCGGGCATGCCGAACACCGAATTCGCGGCGAAATCATCGGGCCCGTCGAACGCCCCCGGCGCCGCGGCACCCGAGGACATCCACAGGGCCGGGCTCACCGCACAGATCGCCGCGGTACGGGCTGGCCCCAGCCGGCCGCCCAGCAGCAGCGCGCCATAGCCGCCCATCGACCAGCCCAGGAACGCCACCCGCGAGGTGTCCAGATTCTGGTTTCCCAGCATCGGGATGAGCTCGTCGAGCACCATGGCGCCGCTGTCCTCGCCCGACGACCGCTTGTGCCAGTAGCCGCCGCCACCGTCGACGGCGACCACCGCGAACGGCGGCAGTCCGGCGTCGACGGCCTGCGCCAAACCGTGTTCGACGCCACCGGCCATCACCGTGGACGCGTCACTGCCCTTGCCGTGCAGCGCGATCACCGGCCGCAGCGGCTTGGTCTGGCCCGGCGGGCGGGCGATGGCCCAGTTGGTGTTGGCCCCGCCGCGGGCGGCGGAGGCGAAGGAACCGGTCACCATGGTGGGGGCGGGCGCCGCCGGCGGAGCCGGATCGCGGGGCGGGACGGG
>NZ_LZKY01000426.1:0-72697 GCF_001673055.1 Mycobacterium sp. 1245801.1 | reverse complement strand
TCGGAGAGCAGCGGACCCAGATGCAGCGCCGCGGTGGGTTTTTCCACGTCGAGGTGCACCACCACGGTGGTGTGCTGTCCGTGCGGGCGCCGCGCCGCCTCGGCGTCCCAGCCGGCCTCGACCAGCCGCATGAATGCCTCGACCGTGCCCGGCAACGGCGGCCGCTGATCACCCGCGCCGGTGGCCTGATCGTGTTTCCACTCGGCGATCAGCGCCTCACGATGCGACGCCACCGCGGCGTCGAACTTCGCGGCGTCATCGTGCGGAAGGGTGATCCGGTAGCAACTGCCCGTCTCGGTGGCGGTCGCGGTGAGCGAGCGCTCAAGCTCGGGCCGGGGCTTGGGGTCGGGCCGCGGTTCGAGCTTGACCGCGGTACGCAACTGGCTGACCGTGGCCACCGCGGCAAGCTCGGCGTAATGCTCATCAGAGCCCTCGCCAGCCCGCGCCGCGATCACCCCAACCTGGTCCAGCGACAGCCGGCCCTCGCGCATGCCCGCCGCGCAGCGCGGGAACTCCTCCAGCCGGCTCGCGATGGTGGCGATCGTGCGCGCATTTGCCGACGAACACCCCGTCTTCCAGGCCACCAACGCCGGCACCGACCGCGCCCCGGTCATCCCGCACAACTCGTCGCGGTCGATCTCGGCCACGATCTCCACGACGCGCCCATCAATCGCATTGCGCTGACCGGTCAACTCCGCCAGTTCGTCGAAGAGCTCCCCGAGACGTTCCTTCGGGGACGCTTCGACGCTGGCTGCAGTCGCGGTCGGGGACATGACGTCATCATCGCAACCGGGTACGACATCACGGCCGCCCAAACCACGTTCCCGGCTCAGTCGATGTGCGTCGGTGGATCGGCGAAGGTGAAATCCGAGGGCTGCTGGCCGGGACCCATCAGGCCGCAGTGATTGTCGGGCACGAGGTAGGAACTGGCGCCATTGGGAACCAGGCGGGTGACCGCGACGCAACGTTGCCAGGTGCCGTCGGGCTGGACGGGGCCGTCGCACTTGCTGAGTACGGGTCCCCCGTACTGGCAGCCGGCGCCGGCGGGCGGCGCCGAGGCAATCAGCCCTGCGGCCGTCAGCAGGGCAGCCGTTCCACCAACGATGCTGCGCTTCATGGTTGCCTCCCGTCACGACGCTACCGCTTGGGTAAGCGGTTTTGGTCTCGTTTAAGCCCCGACTACAGCGGGCACGCGGCCACCATGTCAGTCACAGCCTTTCAAGATCTGCCGTTGGCCGATCGTGACCGCAAGTGGGACGGCGACGCGGCCGAGAAGCGGGTGCGTAAGTGGGCCGATGCCCAGGACGGTCCGAACCAGAAGTACCGCGACGCCCACGTCTGGTACGACGGCGACAAAAAGGACAATTTCACCGCCTACAAGCTGCTGATCGCCGACGTCATCGACGGCGACCTCAAAGCCGTGCCACGCGGCGTGATGGCGGCCGGCGCCATCATGGACGGCGCGCGGGGCGGTATCGACGTGCCCACGGCCGATGTCGATCGGATCAAGAGCCACTTGGCGAAGTACTACAAGAAGATGGACGAAAGCCCGCCGTGGGAGCGGGATTAGACCGCGACCATCAGCTGCGACAGCCCGCGCAACGTGACGTTGGTCTTGTACCGCGGCTCGCCGTCCAACCGGGCGTTCGGGAAACGCGCCGTCACCGCCGACAGCGCCACACCGGCTTCCAGCCGGGCCAGCGGCGCGCCCAGGCAGTAATGTGCTCCACGACCGAACCCCAAGTGCCGCATGGCTTTTCGATCCGGGTCGAAGACGTCGGGACGGTCGTATTCGGCGGGGTCGCGCTGGGCGGCGGCGGTCAGCAGCATCATGATGTCGCCGGCGGGCACCTCGATGCCCCCAATTGCCATGCCGTCGGCCGCAGTTCGGGCGATCATCTGCACCGGCGGGTCGTAGCGCAGCGTCTCCTCGATGACCGCCGGGGCGCGGTTGGCGTCGGCGCCGAGGGCGATCCATTGCGGCGGTTGGCGCAGCATCGCCAGGACGGCGTTGCCGATCAGGTTCACGGTGGTCTCGTGACCGGCGACCAGCAATAGGACGCAGGTGGACACGATCTCCTCCTCGGTCAGCTGGTCGCCCGACTCTTCCACGGCGATCAGACCCGACATCAGGTCGTCACCGGGGCGCGAGCGTCGCCGGTCGATCAGGCCGTGCAGGTAGGCGCGCAACCACATTCCGGCGTCCATCCGCTCCTTGAGGTTGTCCGACGGCGTTCCGGTGAAGGCGACGAACGGGTCCAGCGATTGGGCCAGTAGCGCGGACACCCGGCTGAAATGCGGTTCGTCCTCGAGCGGTACGCCGAGCAATCGGCAGATGACCGCCACCGGCAGCGGGTAGGCGAGGTCCTCGACCACCTCGAACCGCCCCTTTTCGGCGATCCGGTCCAGCAAGCCGTCTATCAGCGTGCTGATGTCGGGTTGCAGCGCGCTCACCACCTTCGGCGCGAAGGCCTTGCTGACCAGTTTGCGCAGCCGCGTGTGGTCCGGCGGGTCCAGGAACAAGAACCCCGGCGGCGTCTGCGGCGGCGCCTCGGCACCCGCCTCGAGCAGCTGCTGGGTCTGCGCCTCGATCTGTGCGCGGGCGGCGGTCGACTTGAGCCGGTCGTTGCTCGATGACGGGTGGCGCAACGCGTCGTCGCAGTCGCGGTAGTTCGCGAACACCGCGAGGTTGCCCTCCGGCAAGGCGAACGCTCCCCGTTCGCGAAACTGCGCGAACAGCGGGTAGGGGTCGGCCCGGACCGCCGGGTCCAGCAGCCGCACCAACAATTCGTCGGGTCTGGTGGACTCGGTCGGCGCGGTCGTCATGCTGACATTGTGCCCGCCGCCCGGCAGCGCCCAACTCAGCGGCGCAAGAACTCCGCGATGTGGCCGGCGAGTTCCTCTCCGGCGTCCTCCTGCAAGAAATGCCCGGCGCCCCGGATCACCGGGTGATCGATTCCCTGCGCGCCGCGCATCTCTCGCTGAAAGATTGCGGCCATCGGCCCGGTGATCGGGTCGCTGTCGCTGAACGCGACCAGCATGGGTGTCGCGCTCGCCGACAGCCTGGCCCACGCGGACTTGTTCGCCGCCGCGGCGGGATCGTCCGGCGACGTTGGTACCAGGCCGGGCATGGCGCGTGGCCCCGCGCAGTAGTCGTCAGTGGGGAACGGCGCGTCATAACCGGCCCGCACCCGCTCGCTCAGCCGCGTGCGACAACCGCCCGCGACGAACGCGCCGACATCCAGCGTCGGAGCCGAGGTGATGGCTTCGCGGAAGCGCCACCAAACATCGGCCATGGGCTGCTCGCCGTTGGGCAGCCCGGTGTTGGCGACGACCACCCGGGCAAAACGTTCCGGATGCTCCGCGGCGAGCCGCAATCCGATCAGCCCGCCCCAGTCCTGACCCACCAGGGTGACGTTGCGAAGGTCAAGCACATCGAAGGCCGTCGCCCGCATCCACTCGACATGGCGCGCGTAGCTGTGGTCTTCGCGGCGGGTCGGCTTGTCCGAGCGGCCGAACCCGACGAGGTCGGGGCAGATCACGCGATGGCCGGCGGCGGCCAGAATCGGAATCATCTTGCGGTACAGGTACGACCACGACGGTTCGCCGTGCAGCATGAGAATCGGGTCGGCGCTGTCCGGGCCGTCCTGAACCCACGCCACGCGCAGTGCGCCGCCTTCGTCGTCGGGCACCTCGCAATACCTTGGCGGGTAGGGGAACTCGGGCAGCCCGTCGAACCGGTCGTCGGGTGTTCGCAACGTTTGCATGTCAGGCTCCCTCGGACAGTCCGGCCACGCCCGGGTCCGCCATCAACCGGTCGAGAAAGCCGTGCTGGCCCTTCAATAGTTTGGTCCGCGCGGTTGCCATCGCGAACCATCCCACGCGGTCGACCTCGGGGAACTCGCGCAGCTTGCCCGATCCTTTCGGCCATTCCAGTTCAAAAGTGTTGCTGCGCGCATCGGTGATGTCGAGGTCGCTGCCGACGGCGAAAGCGGTCACTACCTTGCCGCCAGACTGTTTCAGCTGACCGAGGTCGACGCGCGGTCCGGGTGGCACCGGCAGACCCAGCTCCTCGGTGAACTCGCGCTGCGCGGCCACCCAGGGCTCCTCCCCGTCGGTGTACTCCCCTTTCGGGATCGACCATGCGCCGTCGTCCTTGCGGACCCAGAACGGTCCGCCCGGATGCGCGAGCAACACCTCGACGACGCCATCGCGGATCCGAAACAGCATCACACCCGCGCTCAGCTTCGCCATCGAATCCTATGCTCCGACAGCGCGTTCCAAGTCCTTCAGGGAGGACTCCAGATGCGCGAGCAGGCGTTGCAGGTGCGGCACACTGCGCCGGCATCCCACCAGACCGAAGTCCAGATTCCCGGCGTTGTTGGCCAGGGTGATGTTCAGCGCTTGGCCGTCCAGCGCGATGGACAGCGGGTAGTTGCCGTCGAGCCGGGCGCCCCCGTAGTAGATCGGCTGCGTCGGCCCCGGCACGTTCGAAATGATGATGTTGAACGGGGGTGACGTCGATGTCACCCAGCCCGGAACCGCCGCCAACGCCAGCGCCGACGTATTGACGGCGGACAGCGCCAGTGCCTGAAGCCGCGGCAACTGCGAGAACACCTTCTTGTTGCTGCGCATCGACTCGCTGATGGTCAGCAGACGTTGCGCCGGGTCGTCGGTGTCGGTCGCGAGGTTGCACAGAATGGCCCCGACCAAATTGCCACCGGTGTCGGCCTCCTCGTCGGTGCGCAGGCTCACCGGGACCATCGCGATCAGCGGCGTGTCCGGTAGCGCGTCCTGCTCGAGCAGGTAGTAGCGCAGGGCGCCCGAGCACATGGCCAACACGACGTCGTTCACCGTGACCCCCGCGGCCTTCTTCACGGTTTTGATGCGGTCCAGCGACCAGGACTGCGCGGCGCAGCGACGAGCGCCGCCGATCTTGACGTTCAACATGGTCTTCGGCGCCCCGAAGGGCAACGTAAGCTGCTGCTCCAGCAGCGCGGCACGCGCCAGAACCAGCGTCGAGGGTGCCAGTGCCGCAACGGATCCCGCGGTCCGGGCCAGTGAGCGCAATGGAGATGACGGGGCGGATTTGCGCTTGGGTTTGCGCAGTCCCCACGGGGCGCGGATCTCGAGGTCGTCGTGGTCGGTCGACAGCGCGCGCTGCATCAGCTTCTGGGCCGAGACACCGTCGATCAGCGCGTGGTGGACCTTCGTGTAGATAGCGAACCGGCCGTCTTTCAGACCTTCGATGATGTGGGTCTCCCACAGCGGGCGGTGCCGGTCCAGCAGGCTGCTATGCCACCGCGACGTGAGTTCGAGCAATTCGCGGACGCGTTTGGGCGACGGCAGCGCCGAACGCCGGACGTGGTAGTCGATGTCGACGTCGTCGTCGTACGACCAGCCCAGGCTGGCGATGCCGCCGACGAAGCTCGCGGGATGTTTGCGAAACGTGGGCTGGAAATCCCGCTGAGCGACCAGGCTCTTATAGAGGTCGCGAACGAAGCCGCGGCCGGCGCCCGGCGGGGGCTCGAACAACTGCAAGCCTCCGACGTGCATGGGATGTTCGCGAGATTCTCCCAGCAGGAAGATCGCGTCGGTGGGCTTTATCAGTTCCATCCACCCATTAGACCCATTTCGGTCTGATCCGGAAAGGCATAGCGCGATCGGACGCGTCAGGTCACTCGGAGGCCATCGTCCATGTCGAGGTCGCGATCAGGTCTCCGCGGTCCAGGCCGGCGGCGCGATGCTCGTGCACCTTCGCATACTCCGGGATCGTCACCATGTCGATGAAGGCCTGCGGGGCAGGATATTCGACGATGAGAATCGCGTCCCACCAAGGGTGTTCGCCATCGCCGATGACCACCGACGGTGCTCCCCCGGCATAACGCAGGGTGGCGCCCACCCGCTCGAGATGGGGAACCACTTCCCGGCCGTATTGCAGGTAGCTCTGCAGCCCGCCCTCGGGTTTGAACTTGAGCAGGTTGACCATCACCACCGGTTCATCGGCCGGTCGCGCGGCGAGCGCGGCGAACTGCTCGGGCGTGGGCTCTAGACCGCTCATGTGAATCTCCTTGCGCTGGTTCTGGTCTGGCCGGATGCCGACGGCGGTCAGAGCAGGTCGGTGATCGTCTTCAGTCCCGCCTCGTAGAGCACACCGGGAAGCATGCCACCGTCGCATTCAATGGTGGTGCCGTTGACGAAGTCGGCCTGACCGCCGGCCAGGAAAACGCAGACCCGTCCGACCTCTGCGGGTTCGCCGGCTCGGCGCAACGGGACGGCGGCGAAATACCTTGCGCCATCGGGGTCGTCCTTGGGCAGCACGAACGATCGGAAGTTCTCGGTCATCGTGGGCCCCAGGGCGATGCAGTTGACCCGCACCTTGGGTCCCCACTCTTCGGCCAGCGACCGGGTGAGGTGATTGAGGCCGCTTTTGGCCGCCCCGTAGGAGACCAGCGTTGGCGATCCGGCAGGATGGCCGGCGCCGCTGGAGATGTTGATGACGCAGCCCACCCCATCCTGGTTCTGCATCTGCCGATAGGCGCGGATCGCGAACCATAGCGGGCTGATCAGGTTCATCTGCACGGCGAACGAGTGAAACAGGGCGGTGCGCGCGTAGTCGTCGTCGGCGGCGGGCGCGCCCTGAATACGCTGCACCAGTTCGGGAATGCTCTCGGCGTGGGGCGCCGGAACGGTGCCGCCCGCATTGTTGACCAGGATGTCGACCCGGCCGTGGGTGGCCACGACATCCGCGACGAACGCGTCGATCGAGCGGTAGTCGCCCTGGTCGCACACCTTTTGCGAGGCCCGGTGCGCCCAGTCCGGTTCGATGCCGGGGATCGCGTCCAGCGGTGAGCGCGAGCAGCCGATCACGGTCGCGCCGGCGCGCAGTAGTTCATGGGCGATGCCCACGCCCACGCCGCGGCTGGTGCCGGTGACGATCGCGATTTTGCCCTCCAGGACGCTCATCACAGACCCTCTCCCGAAACCGTCGATTGTTGACAGTCACTGTCAGCGAGACATAGCCTGCCATCTCATTCGTCGGTGTGTAAAGGCCGCGCACCGTCCGCCCGGGAGGTCAATGATGAGTAGCCCGTCCAAGCTTCGTGTCATCCAATGGGCCACCGGGGGCGTGGGCAAGGCGGCGATCGCGTGCGTCATCAATCATCCTCGGCTGGAGCTGGTGGGGTGCTGGGTGCACAGCTCGGACAAGGACGGCGTCGACGTCGGAAAGATCATCGGAACCGGTGAACTCGGCGTCACCGCCACCACGAGCATGGACGAGATACTGGCGCTGGACGCCGACTGCGTGATGTACAGCCCGCTGATACCCAACGACGACGAAGTGATCGCGATCCTGCGCTCGGGCAAGAACGTGGTCACACCCGTCGGGTGGGTCTATCCCGATCCGGCCAACAAGCGTCACCGGGCCGTCGCCGAGGCCGCGACGGAAAGCGGTGTGACGCTGCATGGTTCGGGCATCCACCCGGGGGGCATCACCGAGCGGTTCCCGCTCATGGTGTCCTCGCTATCGTCTGCGGTGACGCACGTGCGGGCCGAGGAGTTCTCCGACATCCGCACCTACAACGCACCGGACGTGGTGCGCCACATCATGGGATTCGGCGGCACCCCCGAGGAAGCTACCCAAGGACCGATGGCCGGCCTTCTCGAAGCGGGCTTCAAACAATCCGTGCGAATGATCGCCGACCGCATGGGATTTCGCATCGATCCCAACATCCGGACGATCCAGGACGTCGCCGTGGCGACCGCCGACATCGACTATGACCCCTTCCCGATCACGACCGGCACCGTGGCCGCGCGCCGGTTCCGCTGGCAGGCGCTCGTCGACGGCGAACCGGTCATCACCGCGGCCGTCAACTGGCTGATGGGCGAGGAGAATCTGGAACCGGCCTGGAATTTCGGCGGGCGGGGTGAACGTTTCGAGGTGGAGATCACCGGCGACCCCGACGTAAACCTCACCTTCAAGGGTCTGCAACCGGAGACGATCGCGGAAGGACTGGTGAAGAATCCGGGCGTCGTGGTCACCGCCAATCACTGCATCAACGCCATTCCCGACGTCTGCGCGGCCGGGCCGGGCATCAAGACCTACCTCGACCTGCCGCTGTTCGCCGGGCGCCCCGCCCCTGCACTCGCCGCGGAAAAGCCGTGACCGACAAGAGCGTCCTCGACGACGTCTCGTTCTGTCATCTCGTCGTGGGCGTCACCGACATGGACCGCGCGCTGGCGTTCTACCGCGACGTGCTCGGCATGGAGGTCGTCTTCGAAACCCTCATCTCCGGCGAGCCCTTCGACGCGGTATTGCATGCGACCCGTAAGCAGGAAGGCCGGGTCGTCGGCGGGCTGCTGGGCGGGCTGATGATCGAACTGCTGTCAATCGGCGCAAATCCGCCCGACCACAAGCCGGCACGCCGGGGCATCACCGGCATCCACAATGTGTCGCTGTCGGTCACCGATCTCGACGACACCCACCGCCGCGTCATCGACGCCGGCTACACCCCCGACCAGGTGCCCTTCGAGATCGGCGGCGTCCGAATGTTTTTCGTCAAGGACCCGGACGGCACACCGGTGGAGTTCATCGAACTCCCCAACGGCGCGCGCAGTACCTACGAAATGCATCGCGGTGTGCAGCTGCAGATGGGACCGGTCAGATGAGCTACAGCCACCCCGATTCCATGCGCGGACACGTCGCGATCGTCACCGGCGCCGCCCAGGGCGTCGGTAAGGGCGTCGCGACCGCGCTGCTCGAACGCGGCGCGAAGGTGCTGCTGGTCGATATCCAGGAAGAGGTTCTGGACAGGACCTGCGCCGAGCTCAAGGCGATCGGACCGGCCGAACAACTGGTCGCGAACCTGCGCGACCCGCAGAGCGCGCAGCGGATCGCGGCCGCTGCGGTCGACGCCTTCGGCACGGTGCACGGCCTGGTCAACAACGCCATCGCGACGAACGAACCCAAGGCGTTCGTCGACATCACCACCGAAGACCTGGCGCTGGGCTACGACGTGGGTCCCCGCGCGACCTTCCTGCTGATGCAGGCCGTACACCCGCTGATGGTCGAGGCCGGCGGTGGGTCGATCGTGAACCTCGGTTCGGGCACGGGCACCGGCGGTGAGCCGAAGTGGGGCGGCTATGCCGCGGCCAAGGAAGGCATCCGCGGGTTGTCGAAGGTGGCGGCCCTGGAATGGGGTCGCGACAACATCCGCGTCAACGTGATCTGTCCCTTTGCCGAATCCGACGGGGTCAGGTTCTGGAAGTCGTTCGCGCCCAAGGAGTACGACAAGGCCGTGGGCCGGGTGCCGATGAAACGCATCGGCGATGTCCGCACCGACGTGGGGGCGCTGGTGGCGTTCCTGCTCGGCAGTGACGCCACGTTCATCACCGGGCAGACCATTCACGTCGACGGCGGGATCGGCTGCTTCCGATGAACGGCGAGTCGCTCCGCGACCGGCAGCGCGCACAGATCCGGGCCGATATCCGGCGCGCGGCGTTCCGCCTGTTCGTCGAGCGCGGGTACGACGCGGTCACCACCGAGGAAATCGCCACGGCCGCCGGGGTTTCCCCGCGCACGTTCTTCCGGCATGTGCCGGCGAAGGAGGAGCTCCTCCTGGCACCGGTGCGGTACGGCGGGGCCGCGATCGTCAATCTTCTCGAGGGCCGGCCCGCCGGCGAGTCACCCGATGTCGCGCTGATCAATGCCATCGTCACGCGGACCCGCTCGTTCGAGCAGACCGACACCGAAGAATGGCGCGAAGCCCTGCTGGTGGTCCCCGACCTGCTCGACAAGGTCACGGTGCACCGGCCCGCCGACAAGGAGCGGGCCACCAAACTCATCGCCGAGCGGATGGGCGTCGATCCGGACACCGATTTGCGCCCCGGCCTGTTGGTTCAACTCGCCTTCGCGGCAGCCGATTTCGGATTCCAACAATGGGTGCGACGGTCCGGGAAGCCGCGGCCACTGGATAGTTACGTCACCGATGCCCTGGAGGCGGTCAAAAGTCCGCATTGGAAACGCAAGTAGACGGTTCAGCGCCGTCCTTCGGGATCGGCGATCCGGATCGGCGTGCCGTCCAGCCAGGCCACCACCGCTTCCACGGTGTCGGAGTAGAAGGCGCCCAGCATCTCGCGAGTGACGTAGCCCAGGTGCGGAGACAGGGTCACGTTCGAAAGCCGGCGCAGCCGGTGGCCTTTCGGCAGCGGCTCGGCGTCGTAGACGTCCAGGCCGGCCCCGGCGATGCGCCCCGCTTCCAACGCGTCGATCAGCGCGGCCTCGTCCACGATGGGACCTCTGGAGGTGTTGATCAGGTAGGCGTGCGGCTTCATCAGCGCCAGCTCTGCCTCGCCGACCAGACCTCGGGTGCGCTCCGAGAGCACGAGATGAACGGAAACCACGTCCGAGGATTCGAACAGCGCCGCCTTCTCGACCCTGCGCGCACCCAACCCCGCAGCGGTCTCCGGGGTGAGGTTTTGGCTCCAAGCAAGGACTTCCATGCCGAACGCCGCGGCGTAGTGCGCCATCCGAGCGCCGACCCGGCCCAGGCCAAGCAGTCCGAGGGTTTTACCGGACAAGGTGACTCCCGCGCTGCGCTGCCACCCGCCGGCACGCATGTTGCGATGCTCTTCGGCGAGATTGCGCACCGTCGCGATCATCAGACCCCAGGCGAGTTCCGGTGTGGCGTCACTCATCGACCTGAACCGGGGATGCGCGAAATCCGAGTGCGCCACCAATATCCCGTGTTCGGTGGCTGCGGCCATGTCCAGGTTCGGCAAGCTCCTGCCGACGATCGTGATCAGCTTCAGGTCCGGCAGCCGCTCGATCAGCGTCCGGGGAAACGCCATCCGCTCCCGCAGGGTGCACACCACGTCAAACGGTCGTAGCACCTCGGCCGCTTCGTCCTCGTCGAGGTGGCGGTCGAAAACGGTGACGTCGGCCCGCTTTTGCACCGGTGACCAGTCGGCAACGTGCAAGGCGACGCCGGCGTAGTCATCGAGAATCGCTACCTTGGGCACGTGGTCTCCCCGACTCGAAGCATGGCCGCTTGGAACACTACGTCGCGGGTGTGGTCAAGGCCGCGATGACGTTGCGCAACGGCTGCGGCGACGTGGCGACCTCACCGACGTAGGGATGCGCGAGTTCCAAGATCAGGAACAGGTCTGCCGCAACCAGCACCCCCACGGTCGCGACCATGATGTAGTCCATCCGGGGTTGCCTGACGCCGTAGACGATCGAGCACCCGACGACCATGCCGGCGGTGAGCAGGATGACCGTCCAGATCGACCAGGGCGGGCCGGTGTTGGTCTGGGTCTCGATGACGCGGGCGGTGCGCGCTTGACTTGCCCGATCGAGATTCGCCAAAGACGTGGACAGAAAAGCCTTTTGGATGTCGGTGTGCGGCTGGGCCTGCTGGTAGGCGAGATAGACGCGGTGTAACGCGTTGTCGGCCTCGGGGGACGTCGCGCCCCCGTTGGTGACGACCGGCCACTCGGCTAACGCTGCGTGTTCGTAATCCAGCAAGGCCTGGCGTATTCGATCGGTGTCGGCCTTGTCGAACACCGTGCTGTCGCGGGCCAACTGCACGGCGGCCGCGCCTTCGGTCCGCACCTGGTCGTCTTCGCTGTTGACCTGGCTCCACAACCCGGAGGCCATGAAGCCGACGAAGAACGCGTAAACCAGGCAGATCACCCCGAATGCGAACCGGGTGGCATCGTTGTGTACGTCCGCGGTGAGCGCGGGATAGCGGCGCCGCAGAATCATCTGGGCGACTACCGCTCCGCCCGCCACGATGACAAGAAGGCCCAGCAATACCAGCCACGCCGGCAGGTTGCTCACGATCCAGCGGCCCAAATTTCACCCTCCTACCGAGGGAGCCGGAAACTCCGGATCGACTGTAACCGGCGGCTGCGCAAATGTGCGCGGATCCGTGCACGACGCCGCGTCGCCGACCGCATACTGCTCGGGTGGGCGGGTTCGTCGCTGACGGAATTACGGCGTAATCGCCGGCGGATACGGCAGATCCGTGCTGCTGTGCGGATCGACATACACCGGACGCCCCAGATACGGGAAGGCGCGCTGCGGGCAGGCGGGCCGGTCGCAGATCTTGCAGCCGGCGCCGATCGGCACGATCGATTCGGTGTTGGTCGGATCGATCCCGACGGAGTAGACGAGCTTCCCGGCGTGGGCGACGTCGCAGCCCAGCCCGATGGCGAAGCTCTTGTCCGGCCCGAGGTAGCGGCTCGGCTCCGTCGTGGTGGTCCTGGCGATCCAAAAGTACGTGCGCTCGTCGGGCATCTGCGCGACCTGCGTCAGGAACTGGCCGGGAAGGGAGAACGCGCGGTGCACCACCCACAGCGGGCAGTTGCCGCCGACGCGGGAGAAGTGAAATGCGGTGGCGGACTGGCGTTTAGAGATGTTTCCGGCGCTGTCGGTCCGGACGAAGATGAAGGGAACGCCGCGGGCGTTGGGGCGCTGCAAAGTGGACAGCCGGTGGCAGATCGTTTCGAACCCGACCTCGAATCGCCGCGCCAGCTGGTCGATGTCGTAGCGGACGGCCTCGGCCGCCGCCAAGAACCTCAGGTAGGGCAGCAGCAGCGCGCCGGCGAAATAGTTGGCCAGGCCGATGCGGGCGACGCCGCGCGCATCGTCGCTGAGCTGATCGTCGCCGGCGATGATCCCGGTGATCAACCTGTCCTGGGTCAGCAAGGCGATCTGGGTGGCGAGCTGGAAGGCACGCTGGCCCGGGTGAAGCCACCGCGCCACGTACAGGGTCTTCGATTCGGGCGCAAACAGCCGTTTGGAGTTGGGATCTAACGCTTGGCCGTCGTCGATCACCACCGTGACGCCTAGCTTGTCCGCGAGCAGCTGCGCCAGCTGGCCGTCGAGACCGCCGATGCGCAAGTTGTTCGCGTTGAACAGGTCTTCGGCGGCCATGTCCAGTTCGCCAATATAGTTCTTGCGGTCGTAGAAGAAGTCGCGGACCTCTTCGAACGGCATGGGCTGCTGGGACATCCCCGACGTGTCGACGTTGGCGCGGTTGTGTAGCGCTTCGAGATCGGCGGTGGTGTCGTGCAGCCGGCGGTGCAGATTGACCAGCGTCTGCCCGATCGCCGGCATGCGGGCGACCAGCTCCTCGAGTTGCGCCGGCGTGGCGGACGTGTCGGCCAGCACCTCACGCAGGTCCGAGATCAAGCGGGCGTCGGATTCCGGCGCGAAGTAATGCGCCGGTAGGTCGAACCGCTCGGTGAGGGTGAGCAGCACCGCAACGGTGATCGGACGCTGATCATTCTCCAGCTGATTGACATAGCTGGTCGACAGTCCCAGTGCGCGCGCCAACGCCACCTGGGTCAACCCCCGCTCCTCGCGTAATCGCCGGAGCCGCGCGCCGGCGAACGTCTTCGCCACCCGATACACGGTACGCCGCCGTCTTTCACAACATTCGCAAAAATCGGCGATTATGGACACACGATTACGCTTTTACAGGGGATTTACCGCGCGACCAGCGTTGCGTACTGTGCGGCTTATGCGGATTCATGCCGTTCGAACCCGACGCAGCGCCGACGATTTCCCCCGCGACGAGCACCTGGCATGGAAGATCGCCGAGGTCGCGGCCGACCCGGTCGCCGTGCCCGCGGACACCGAGGCCATGGTGATCAACCGCATCATCGACAACGCGGCGGTCTCGGCAGCCTCGGTGAACCGCCGCCCGACTGCCGCGGCCCGCGCCCAGGCACAGGCCCACCCGACCTCCGCCAGGGGAGCCAAGGTGTTCGGTGTCCAGGGTGACTACTCCCCGGAATGGGCGGCCTGGGCCAACGGGGTCGCCGTGCGCGAGTTGGACTTTCACGACACCTTCCTGGCCGCCGAGTACTCCCACCCGGGCGACAACATCCCGGCGCTGGTGGCGGTCGGGCAGCACCTCGGGATCGGCGGAGCAGACCTGATCCGCGGCATCGCAACCGGTTACGAGATCCAAATCAACCTGGCCAAGGGAATCTGCCTGCACGAGCATAAGATTGACCACGTCGCTCACCTCGGCCCATCGGTGGCCGCAGGACTGGGCACCATGCTGCGGCTGGACAAGGAGACCATCTACTCCGCGATCGGACAGGCGCTACACCTGACCACGTCCACCCGGCAGTCCCGCAAGGGCCTGATCTCCAGTTGGAAGGCGTACGCACCCGCCTGGGCGGGCAAGGTCGCCATCGAGGCCGTCGACCGCGCCATGCGCGGCGAAGGCGCGCCCGCACCGATCTGGGAGGGCGAGGACGGGGTGATCGCCTGGCTGCTCTCGGGTCCGGAGCACACCTATCGGGTCCCGCTGCCCGAGCCCGGCGAGCCGAAGCGCGCCATTCTGGACAGCTACACCAAGGAGCACTCGGCCGAATATCAGAGTCAGGCGCTGATCGACCTGGCGCGCCGGATGCGCGAGGGCATCGGCGATCTCGACCAGATCGCCACGATCGAGTTGCACACCAGCCATCACACCCACTACGTCATCGGCACCGGATCCGGCGACCCGCAGAAATTCGATCCGGACGCCTCCCGAGAAACGCTGGACCACTCCGTGATGTACATCTTCGCGGTCGCGTTGCAGGACGGAACCTGGCACCACGAAAGGTCGTACACGCCAGAGCGGGCGCACCGGGCCGACACCGTCGAACTGTGGCGCAAGGTCTCGACGGTCGAAGATCCCGAATGGACCCGGCGCTACCACTCTTCCGATCCCGCGGAGCAGGCGTTCGGCGCCCGCGCCGAGGTCACCCTCAAAAGCGGTGAAGTCATCGTCGATGAGATCGCGGTCGCCGACGCGCATCCGTTGGGGGCCAGACCGTTCGAGCGTGAGCAGTACATCGGAAAGTTCAGCGAGCTGGCCGACGGGGTGGTCAGCGAAACCGAGCAGCGGCGCTTCCTGTCGGCGGCACAGTCCCTTTCGGACCTGCAGCCGGGTGCGCTGGGCGCGCTCAATATCGACGTCGCCCCGGCGGTGCTCGCCCAGGGGCCCGCGATTCCCTCGGGGATCTTCTGATGGGCGGCCTGATCGGCGCGGCGGTGCCCGCGGCGACCAAGCGGGCTGCGTTCCGCGCGGGGCTGGAAAGTGGTGAACTGCAACGCTTCCCAGGCGCCTTCTCGCCGCTGGTGGCCAAGCTCGTCGCCGAGCTCGGTTTCGACGGGGTGTATGTCTCCGGGGCGGTGCTGTCGGCCGACCTCGGCCTGCCCGACATCGGCCTGACCACCCTGACCGAAGTCAGCGGGCGCGGAGCGCAGATCGCCTCGGTCACCGACTTGCCCACCCTGATCGACGCCGACACCGGGTTCGGTGAACCGATGAGCGCCGCGCGCACCGTAACGGTCCTGGAGGACGCCGGGCTGGCAGGCTGTCACCTGGAGGACCAGCAGAACCCCAAGCGTTGCGGGCATCTCGACGGTAAGGCCGTGGTGCCGGCCGGCGAGATGGTCAAACGCCTGCGGGCCGCCGTGGCAGCCCGCAGGGATCCGAACTTCATCATCTGCGCCCGCACCGATGCCGCCGGGGTCGAAGGGGTGGCCGCGGCGATCGAGCGCGCCAAGGCCTACGCCGACGCGGGCGCCGACCTGATATTCGCCGAATCCCTGCAAACGCCGGCGCAGTTCGAACGATTCCGCGCCGCCGTGCACACGCCGTTGCTGGCCAACATGACCGAATTCGGCAAGTCGGAGCTCTTGACCGCCCAGCAGCTGTCCGACATCGGCTACAACGTGGTGATCTACCCGGTCACCACCTTGCGGCTGGCCATGCACGCCGTCGAGCTCGGTCTGCGGGAAATCGCCGACAGCGGAACGCAATCGGGCCTTCTGGACCGCATGCAACATCGCGGCCGACTCTATGAGCTGCTGCGCTACGCCGAATACACCCGATTCGATTCCGACATCTACAACTTCGCGATTTGAAACTTCACCCCTCGAGGAGCCGTGCAATGAGCACCGTCGAAGACAACCAACCCCGCATCTACAAGGGCCTGGCCGGTGTCGTCGTCGACACCACCGCCATCTCCAAGGTGGTGCCGGAGACCAACTCCCTGACCTACCGCGGGTACGCGGTCCAGGACCTGGCGGCGAACTGCAGCTTCGAGCAAGTTGCCTACCTGCTGTGGCACGGCGAACTTCCCGACGAGCAACAGCTTGCACTGTTCAGTCAGCGCGAACGAGCGGCCCGGCGGCTGAACCGATCCCAGCTGTCGCTGTTGACCAAATTGCCCGAGACCTGCCATCCGATGGACGTGGTGCGCACCTTCATCAGCTCGATGGGTGCCGAGGATCCGGACGAGGACGACAGCAGCCCGTCGGCCAACTACGGCAAGGCGTTGCGGATGTTCGCGCTGCTGCCCACGATCGTCGCCGCCGACATGCGCCGCCGGCGCGGCCTGGACCCCATCGCCCCGCACAGCCACATGAACTATGCGCAGAATTTCCTGCACATGTGCTTCGGTGACGTTCCCGAGCAGGTCGTGGTGGACGCCTTCGAGCAGTCGATGGTCCTGTATGCCGAGCACAGCTTCAACGCATCGACCTTCGCCGCCCGGGTGGTCACCTCCACCCAATCCGACATCTACAGCGCGGTCACGGCGGCCATCGGCGCACTGAAGGGCCCGCTGCATGGCGGCGCCAACGAGGCCGTCATGCACGACATGCTCGACATCGGCACGCCCGAGCGGGCCGCGGAATGGCTGCGGGGCAAGCTGGCTGGCAAAGACAAGATCATGGGATTCGGTCACCGGGTGTACAAGAACGGTGACTCGCGGGTGCCGACCATGAAGGAGGCACTCAAGCGCGTCGCCGCGGCGCGCGACGGCCAGAAGTGGCTCGACATCTACGAAGCCCTGGAGAAGGGCATGGCCGAGGCCAACGGCATCAAACCCAACCTGGATTTCCCGACCGGACCTGCCTATTACCTGATGGGCTTCGACATCGGCATGTTCACGCCGATCTTCGTGATGAGCCGGATCACCGGCTGGACGGCACACATCATCGAGCAGACCGCGTCCAACGCGTTGATCCGTCCGCTCAGCGAGTATGTCGGACCACCGCAACGGGCTCTATCGTAAAGACCGTGTTTGCGAAGGTACTGGTCGCCAATCGCGGAGAGATCGCGATCCGCGCGTTCCGCGCGGCCTATGAGCTGGAAATCGGCACGGTCGCGGTGTACCCGTATGAGGACCGCAATTCCGTGCACCGGCTCAAGGCCGACGAGTCCTATCAGATCGGCGAGGAGGGCCACCCGGTCCGCGCCTACCTGTCCGTCGACGACATCGTCGCGACGGCACAGGCGTGCGGGGCGGACGCGATATACCCCGGCTACGGCTTCCTGTCGGAGAACCCCGATCTGGCGGCGGCATGCGCGGCGGCCGGCATCACCTTCGTCGGCCCGAGCGCGGAGGTGCTCGAGCTCACGGGTAACAAGTCCCGGGCGATCGCGGCGGCGCGGGCGGCGGGTCTTCCGGTGCTCGCTTCCTCGCCACCGTCGACATCGGTGGACGAGCTGGTGGCCGCCGCCGAGTCGATGACGTTCCCGCTGTTCGTCAAGGCCGTCGCCGGTGGCGGCGGGCGCGGGATGCGCCGGGTCACCGACGCGGCGTCGCTGCCCGAGGCGATCGAGGCCGCCAGCCGCGAGGCGGAATCCGCGTTCGGGGACGCGTCGGTGTTTCTCGAGCAGGCGGTGATCAATCCGCGCCATATCGAGGTGCAGATCCTGGCCGATAGCCAGGGCAACGTCATTCACCTCTACGAGCGGGACTGCAGTGTGCAGCGCCGCCACCAGAAGGTTGTCGAGATCGCACCGGCACCCAACCTGGATCCGGCACTGCGCCAACGGATCTGCGCGGACGCGGTGGCTTTCGCGCAGAGCATCGGCTATACGTGCGCCGGCACCGTGGAGTTCCTGCTCGACGAACGCGGCAATCATGTGTTCATCGAGATGAACCCGCGCATCCAGGTGGAGCACACGGTCACCGAGGAGATCACCGACGTCGACCTGGTGTCGGCGCAGCTGCGGATCGCCGGCGGGCAGAGCCTGGAACACATTGGCTTGAGCCAGAATTCGATCGTTCCGCACGGTGCGGCCTTGCAGTGCCGGATCACCACGGAGGATCCGGCGAACGGGTTCCGGCCGGACACCGGCCGGATCACCGCCTATCGCACCCCGGGTGGCGCGGGAATCCGGCTGGACGGCGGCACCACGCTCGGTGCCGACATCAGCGCGCACTTCGACTCGATGCTGATCAAGCTGACCTGCCGGGGCCGCGACTTCGCCACGGCGGTGCGTCGGGCGCGCCGTGCGGTCGCCGAGTTCCGCATCCGTGGTGTCTCGACGAATATCCCCTTCCTGCAAGCGGTTCTGGACGATCCGGACTTTCAGTCCGGTCGCATCACCACGTCCTTCATCGAGGAGCGCCCGCAGCTGCTCACCGCCCGCAGCTCCGCCGATCGCGGCACCAAGATTCTGAGTTACCTGGCCGACGTCACCGTCAACAAGCCCCACGGCGAGCGTCCGTCCGCGGTGTACCCGCACGACAAGCTGCCAGACGTCGACCTGTCGGTGGATCCGCCGGCGGGTTCCAAGCAGCGGTTGACCGAACTCGGGCCGGAGCGATTCGCGGCGTGGCTGCGGGAGTCACCCGGTGTCGGCGTCACGGATACCACCTTCCGCGACGCCCACCAGTCCCTGCTGGCGACGCGGGTGCGCACCAGCGGACTGATCAAGGTGGCGCCCTACATCGCCCGGACCACACCGCAGTTGTTGTCGATCGAGTGCTGGGGCGGTGCCACGTACGATGTCGCGCTGCGGTTCCTGAAGGAAGACCCCTGGGAGCGGCTGGCAACGCTGCGCGAGGCGTTGCCGAACATCTGCCTGCAGATGCTGCTGCGCGGACGCAACACCGTCGGGTACACCCCTTATCCGGAGACGGTCACGACGGCGTTCGTCGAGGAAGCGACGGCAACGGGCATCGACATCTTCCGGATCTTCGACGCGTTGAACAACGTCGACTCGATGCGGCCGGCCATCGACGCCGTGCGCGAAACCGGGGCATCGGTGGCCGAGGTGGCGATGTCCTATACCGGCGATCTCAGCGATCCCGCCGAAAAGCTTTACACGCTGGACTATTACCTCAAGCTCGCCGAACAGATCGTCGAAGCGGGCGCGCACGTGCTGGCGATCAAGGACATGGCCGGGTTGTTGCGCGCGCCCGCGGCGACCACCCTGGTCTCGGCGCTCAAGTCCCGATTCGACCTGCCGGTGCACGTGCACACCCACGACACCCCGGGTGGGCAGCTGGCGACCTATGTGGCGGCCTGGCACGCCGGGGCCGACGCCGTCGACGGCGCCGCGGCCCCGCTCGCGGGAACCACCAGCCAGCCCGCGCTGTCGTCGATCGTGGCCGCCGCGGCCAACACCACCTACGACACCGGGCTGTCACTGGCCGCGGTGTGTGACCTGGAGCCGTATTGGGAAGCGCTCCGAAAGGTGTACGCCCCCTTCGAATCCGGCCTCCCCGCCCCGACGGGCCGCGTCTATCACCACGAGATCCCCGGTGGTCAATTGTCGAATCTGCGCCAGCAGGCCATCGCCCTGGGGCTCGGTGACCGGTTCGAGGACATCGAAAACGCCTATGCCGGAGCCGATGCCATCCTGGGGCACCTCGTCAAGGTCACCCCGTCCAGCAAGGTGGTCGGTGATCTGGCGCTGGCGCTGGTGGGCGCCGGCGTCAGCGCGCAGGACTTCGCCGAGGACCCCGCCCGCTATGACATCCCCGACTCCGTCATCGGCTTCCTGCGCGGAGAACTCGGTGACCCGCCCGGCGGCTGGCCCGAACCGTTGCGCACCAAGGCATTAGAAGGACGCGGCCCGGCGAAGCCTGAACAGGAGCTGTCGGCCGACGACGATAGGGCGTTGGCCACCCCGGGCGCCGACCGCCAGGCGGCGCTGAACCGGCTGCTGTTCCCCGGGCCCACCAAAGAACTCGAGGACCATCGCGAACAGTACGGGGACACCTCTCGGCTGAGCGCCAACCAGTTCTTCTACGGATTACGCCACGGCGACGAGCATCGCGTCGAGCTGGAGCGCGGTGTGGAGCTGTTGATCGGCCTAGAGGCCGTCTCGGATGCCGACGAACGTGGCATGCGCACGGTGATGTGCATCCTCAACGGTCAGCTACGCCCGGTCGTGGTGCGCGATCGCAGCATCGCCTCCGACGTGCCGGCGGCCGAAAAGGCCGACCGCGCCAACCCGGACCACATCGCGGCTCCCTTTGCCGGGGTCGTGACGGTGACCACCGACGTCGGCGAGGAAGTCGAAGCCGGCCAGACGATCGCGACGATCGAAGCGATGAAGATGGAAGCCGCCGTCACCACGCCGAAGGCCGGCACGGTCGCGCGAATCGCGGTCTCGCAAACGGCACAGGTCGAGGGCGGCGACCTTCTGGTGGTGATCGACTAGCGCCGGAGGCTGCTCTTGATCAGGGCAGCGCGCGCCAGGGTCTGTTCGGCCTGCTTCACGTGGGCGGCGTCGACCAGCACGCCGTTCACCCCGACGGCACCGCGGCCCTTGGCCTCGGCCGCCCGGTAGGCGGCGACATTGGCTTCGGCCCGGGCGATTTCGTCGGCGGTCGGGGCGTAGACCTCGTTGGCGACGGGAACCTGGTCGGGATGGATGGCCCACTTGCCGGTGTAGCCGAGCAGCGACGCGCGCCGCGCGTCGCGTTCGTAGCCCGACAGGTCCCGGTAGTCGGGATACGGCGCGTCGATCGCGTCGATGCCGGCGATGCGGGCGGCCACGATCACCTTGTTGCGCGCGTAAGCCCAGAATTCGCCGGGATATTCGCCGAGTGGGACGAAGTTGGTGTCCACCCGGGCGCCCTGCGACAGCGAGAAGTCACCCACGCCGAAGATCAAGGCATCCAGCCGAGGGCTGGCCGCCGCGATCTCTTCGGCGTTGGCCAGGCCTTCGACCTCTTCGATGAGGACCTCGAGCCGAATGCGGTTGCTCAGGCCGAGTTTGGCCTCCAGCTGAGTGAGCAGCACGTCCACCCACCACACGTCGCGGGCCCTGCGGGCTTTCGGAATGATGATCGTGTCCAGGTTCTGGCCGGCCTTGGTCACCACCTCGACGACGTCGTCGTGGCACCACGGGGTGTCCAGCCCGTTGATCCGGATGGCACGGGCGGTGTGGCCCCAGTCGATGTCGTTGAGGGCGGCGATCGCCTTGGCGCGCGACTCCTCCTTGAACGCCACGGGCACCGCGTCTTCGAGATCGAGGAACACCAGGTCGGCGCCGCACTGGGCGCCCTTCTCGAACATGTTGTCGTTGCTCGCGGGTACCGCGAGTTCGGAACGACGGAGCAGATCGGTCACCAGTGAGGTCCTTTTGTCACAGCACGCCGCGGGCGTGCAGGTCGTCAATGTCGTTGGCGGTCAGCCCGAGTAGTTCGCCATAGACCTCGGCGTTGTGTTCGCCGAGGCGAGGTCCGAGATGCTCGACCGTGCCGGACACCGAGGAGAACCGCGGAACGGGTGCCTGCACCTTCATGGCTCCCAGCTGGGCGTCCTCGACGGTGATGAACACCTCCCGATGCGCCAGTTGCTCGTCGGCGATTAGATCGCCGATGTCATAGACGGGGGCCGCGGCCACCTCGTGGGCGTCGAAAATGGCCATCGCTTCCGAAAGAGTCTTTGTGGCAACCCAATCGGCCACCACCGCGTCGACCTCCCGGGCTCGGGCCAGCCGTCGCTGCGGGTCGGAGAACTCCGCGTCGGCCAGCAGGTCGTTGCGGCCGATCGCCCGGAACACCCGCAGGGCCAACGCCGGTGAACTGCCCGACATTGCCAGCCACTTGTCGTCGGCGGTGCGATAGGTGTTGCGCGGCGCGGAGATATCCCATCTGTTGCCCGATCGCTCGGGCACCAGACCCAACTGGTCGTAGCCCAGCAGCGTCTGCTCCAGCAGCCGGGCCAGCGGATCGATGAGGTTGACGTCGATCAACTGCCCGGGCCCGCCGTGCACGTCACGGTGATAGAGCGCCATCAGCACCGCGTAGGCCGCGTTCAGCGAGGCGACACCGTCGGCCAGCATGAACGGCGGCAGGGTGGGAGGCCCGCCGGCCTGGCCGGTGATATGCGCGAATCCGCTCATCGCCTCACCGAGCGTGCCGAACCCCGGGCGCTCACTCTTCGGCCCGCTCAATCCGTAACCGGTGATGTGCAGCATCACGATCCGGTCGTTGACCGCACGCAGGCTCTCATAGTCCAGCCCCCACTTGCGCAATGTCTGGGGGCGGGTGTTGAAGATGGCGACGTCGGCGCGCGCCACCAGACGGCGCACCAACGCCTGGCCCTCGGCGCAGCGCAAGTCCAGCGTGATCGAACGCTTGTTGCGCGAAATTGACTTCCACATCAACCCGACTCCGTCGCGCTGATTGCCCCAGCCGCGGATCGGGTCGCCGTGCCCGGGTTGTTCCACCTTGATCACGTCGGCGCCGAACTCGCCCAGGTAGGTCGCCACCAGGGGTGCGGCGGCCAGGGTGGCGAGGTCGAGTACCCGCAGCCCGTCAAGCATTGGCACCGGCGGCCACCCGCGCGCACGAAGGGCGCTGCAGCCCAAGGTGTTCCCGCAACGTCGACGCCTCGTACTCGGTGCGGAACAGCCCCCGGCGCTGCAGCTCCGGAACCACCATGCGCACAACGTCTTCGAACGCCCCGGGCAGATGCGTTGCGGCCAGCACGAATCCGTCGCAGGCTCCGGTTTGAAACCAGTCCGCCATCTGATCGGCGACCTGGGGGCCGGTGCCCACGAAACGGGGGCCCTGCAGCAGGGTGGCGCGATGGTTGGCGAGGTCGCGCAGCGTGACCGCTTCCCCGCCGATATGGGTGCGCAGGTTCTGCACCAGACCGCGGATTCCGGAGACGGAGGCCAGCAGTTCGTCGGTGACCGGATCGTCGAGATCGTGTTGGGCGAAGTCGTAATTCATCAATTCCGACAAGAGCGTCAGCGATGCCATCGGATGAACCAGATCATCCAGGAACATGGCTTCGCGCTCCTTGGCGTGGGCTTCCGACTCGCCGACCACAGCGTATGCCATGGGGCAGATGCGAACCGCGGCGGGATCGCGGCCGGCGTCGGCGATGCGGTCCTTCTGATCGGTGTAGTGGCTGCGCGCCACGTCGATCCCGGGATCACCGGTGAAGATTAATTCCGCCCACCGCGAGGCGAATTCGCGTCCCCGTCCCGACGAACCGGCCTGGATGATGACCGGGCGGCCCTGCGGGGTTCGCGGCACCGTCAACGGCCCGCGCGTGGAGAAGAATCGGCCGACGTGGCCCAACTCGTGCACCTTGGTGGGATCCGCGTACTGCCCCGACACCCGGTCGTGCAGAACGGCGCCGTCCTCCCAGGTGTCCCACAGCCCGGTTACCACGTCCATGAATTCGTCGGCTCGGTCGTAACGTTCGTCGTGGCCGAGGTGGGCGTCGACGCCGAAGTTCTGTGCCTCGCTGTCGTTGACCGAGGTGACCACGTTCCATGCGGCGCGGCCGCCCGACAGGTGATCCAGCGAGGCGAACGTTCTCGCGACGTGGAACGGCTGGTAGTAGGTCGTCGAGTAGGTGGCGCCCAGCCCGATCCTGGAGGTGGCCTGTGCGAGTACGCCGAGGATCACGCTGAGGTCCAGCTTGACCGGGCGGGCGCCGTACTGGACGGCCTCGCCCACCGAGCCGCCGTAGACGCCGGGCATCGCCAGACGGTCGTCGAAGAACATCAGGTCGAAGCAGCCCTCTTCGAGCTGGCGGCCGATCTTGGCGTAGTAGGAGGCGTCCAGGTATCGGTGCTCGGTTGCGGGATGCCGCCAGGAGCCCGCGTAGACGGAAGTGCTGCCGGCCTGCATGAAGGCGACGAGGGCAATCTTGTCGGTGCGCATTTTTGAAACGTAACATCTGATATTTCAGATATCAAACGCTAGATGTGCCGTTTGGTATTGTGCGCAGGTGCCGAGGATCGATATTTCCGGAACCGTCCGTGAGCGCGCCGCGCGCGAGCTACGCGACCGGATTCTCACCGGCGCACTGCCCGCCGGGGCGCGGGTCGACCTCGATGCGATCACGGAGGAATTCGCGACCAGCCGCACCCCCGTGCGAGAGGCGCTGCTGGAGCTGTCCTTCGAGGGCCTGGTCCAGGTCGCCCCACGCAGCGGCGTGACCGTGCTCGGCATCAGCCCGGACGACGTCCTGGACAGCTTCACCATCCTCGGTGTGCTGACCGGGCAGGCCGCGGCGTGGGCGGCCGCACGGATCGAGCGACCGGAGCTGGAGACACTGCGCGAACTCGCGGCCGACGTCGTCGCTCGATCCGGTGACGACAGCATCGGCGAGGCGAACTGGCATTTCCATCAGATGATCCACCGCGCCGCGCACTCGCCCCGGCTGATGAACCAGATCAAACAGGCCGCCCGGGTGGTGCCGAGCAATTTCCTCACCCTGTTCCCCGAGCACGAGAAGCACTCACTCGACGAGCACCAGGAGCTATTGGACGCGCTCGGCGACAAAGACGCCGAGCGGGCGCGCGCCATTGCCGAACGACATGTCCTGGACGCGGGTCGCTCGCTGGCCGACTGGCTGGAGCAGCGCCGCGACGGTTGACCGCGGGCGCCGGTCAACTGTCAGCCGCCGCCGGCTCCTCCGCCTGCGCCACCCGCGGCACCACCCCCGCCCGCCGGGGGGCTTTCGCCGCTGCCGCCGTAGGGCACTTGCTGCGGAGCGGGCGCAGGTGGAGCCGGACTGGACGATGTCGGCGTCGGCGGCGCCTCGGGAAGAGTTGCCGCTGCACTCGCGCCCGCACCACAACCGACCGCCAGCGCCACCAGGGTGGTACCACCTAGCAGGGTCATCGTCATCATCGCCTCAGATCTCAACGGATCTCCCCTTTTCGTCTGTGAGCATGGCTTCGAGCTCACATACCCGCATTCCGGTTTTGCAATCGCGCGTTAACGATTCGAGGCGGTCAGCTGAGTGCGGGCAAGACCTGGTCGGTGAGCAACTGGACCGACTTCCACGCTTCGTCGACCGGCATGCCGCCGACCAGGGGGTGCATCACGAGGGGCCCATAGTTGTCGGCATCGCGCACCTCCGTGATCAGCTGCTCCGGGGTGAGGAAGCGGTATCGTCCCGACGCCCTGACCTGGTCCAGCGTTTGAACACCGGGCAGGTGCATGAGCGAACGCTGATCGGTGGACCACCGGCCGTAAGTCACTGCCTCCCAAAGGATATGCTGTCCCAGCTCCGCCCACGCCTGGTCGGGGTCCTCGTGCAGGTAGATCATTCCGCGGTTGACCGGCCCCGGCATGAGGATGAACGGCGACATGCCCGCCTCCGCACACAGCTCGCGGTAATAGTCGGCGATATCGGGCAGGTGGTCCGCCAAACTGAGCGGCAGCCGGAACCGGGCCGCGCGCCGCGCCGTGGCACGTGCGCCACCCCCGACGTACAGCGGGGGATGCGGCCGCGACCAAGTGCCGGTGCAGATTCCGTGTTCCGGATCAGTACCCGACCACACGGCGAGCATTCGTTCCAGCAGGGCATCCATCAGTGCACCGCGCCGGCTGAAATCGGCTCCGAGAGCGTCATATTCGACCGTCCGGTAGCCCAGGCCCACCGTTGTGTGCAGACGTCCGCGGCTCATGTTGTCCACGAGGGCGATGTCCTCGGCAAGTCGCACCGGATTCCACAATGGCCCCAACGCGCAATCGACGCTCGCGATCAGCTTCGAGGTCCGGGCCAAAAACATCGCCGCGGCCATGATCGGATTGCAGCTCCACCCGTGTCCGGTCGCGTGATGCTCGTCGACGCTGACGGACGTGATGCCGTGGGACTCTCCCCACTGTCCCAGCTCGAGCGCCGCGGATAAGAGCTTGCCCTGCGTGCGTGGATCGCCTTGCGGGGAGGCGAGATTGAAGCGCAGCACCGTCAACAGCATCTGCCCGCCTTGCTACGCTTCCGGGCCGGCCGCCGCCTGCAGGAAACCCGGAAAGTCCGGGAACAGCGCGCGGTCGACGATCTCGATTCGGGTTCCCGCGTCGTCGACGTAGTAGGCGAAGAGCGCCAGATCGCCGTTCGAAGACGGGTCCGCGGTGTCGGCGGTGGCTTCGAAGCTGAAGCCGTTGTCTTCCAGCATCTTTGCACTCTCGGCCAGGTTGTCGGTCCAGTAGCCGAGGTGGTGGATCGCGTTGCCGGGTGCCGCCGTCCAGGCCGTCCCGGGTACCTCCTTGATCAGTTCGACGTGCGGCGCCTGCAGCGAATAGACGAAAGTCGAAGTGATCTCTTGGGTTCCGCCGGCAGTGCGAAAGGGCAAGGTGTAGCTCACCGGGGTGATCCACCGGTAACCGGCCAGCGCGCTCAGCCTTGCCATCGCCGCGTCGAGGTCGGGCACGATGATGCCGGTGTGGTAGAAGTCCTCGGGCCGTAACGCGAATGCCGTCATGTGTTCCTCGCTATCTGGTTGCGCAGCCAGGCACTCTCCCAGAAGTTCGTGCTGCTGGCGAGAAGTTTTTCATGGGCGTCGCGCAACACGGCGCGAGCCCCCGGATGATCCCCCGGAACAAGCTCGGCCAGGTGGATGGCCTGCAGCGCGCGATCGGCTGCCAAATGAGCCCGGGCACGCTCCAGCAGCGCATCGGCGCCGGCCAGTTCGACTACGTCGGCGGCGACGGAATCGAACCCGACGGGGTAAAGCTCGGTGGTCGATTCGTGGTGGAACCAGCCGGAGTAGTTCTCCCAGACTGCCCGCACGTCCCAGGCGACTTTGCCGTAGCCCTGTCCCACTTCGTATTCCGCGGGAAGCGTGATTTGGCGCATCAACGTGCGAACATCCTTGCCGGCGTTCATCCCGTCAACGGTTTGGTCGTGGATGTACTGGATGGCGTTTCGCAGCCTCGTGAGCTCTCGGTCGATGCGCTCGGCGCCCTGGACGGGCTCGAAGTGCCCGGTCACCAGCAGGTCGGCCTGCAGGTCCCGCACCCTGTCCACCGACGCGATCGCCGTCAACGCGTCCCGATACCGATCGCCGCGCATGGTGACCAGGTTGGGAATGTGCCCGATCAGCGGACCAAAGGTGTTTCCACACAGGCAGATCCGCTCGTTGGGCAGCCATACCACGAGGGAGTCGGTGGTCTCTCCACCGGGCACCGAAATCAGTTCCATTCGCCGGCCGCCGATTTCCAGGCGCAGGGTGTCTTCGAAATCGATGTCGACCACCGGCACGCTCTGGCCCGCCAGCCGCGACGTCCCCAGGCGCCGTTGGATGGCCTGAATGCCGGTGGCCAACGTGTCTTTGAATGCGAAAGCGCTGCGGCTGGCCCGATACGGGATCAGCCGGTCGTTGTCGTCGCGCCAGCTCTTCCAGTTCGCCTGCGCGACAACGATCGTGTCGGGATCACGCACGCTGTCCAGGCCGCCGACGTGATCGACGTGGCCCTGCGTGAAGATGATGTAGCGCACCGGCGACGGGTCGACGGCGTCGAAGTTGGCGCGATGCACCGGCCCCTCGAAGCCCATCCCGGTGTTGATGACCACCCGACCCTCGGTCGTGGTGAGCAGATACGAGTTGGACAGGCCCGGCGAACACCACAGGCCCGGGGCGATCTCCTCGGCCCTCTCGGCGGACGCCGGGCGCATCGCGTCGGCGCCCGGCCGGCTCCGATAGACCGGTTCGGACATCGCTGGTGACTCCTTTTATTCGGGACGGACGTCGAACTTATCGAGGTAGAAGCCGAAACGGCTGCGCAGTTCGTCGGCGGAGGTGCCGAAGTGCCGCTGCAGTTCATAGTGGATGCGGCCGTGTTTTCCCCGTGGATTACCGTCCAGGTAGCGCTGGAACCGTTCGCGTACCTTGGGCGGCAGCTCCACGCCGGCACGCTGGTACAGCTTTTCGAGCACCGGCGTCTCGTTGCCGCCCAGCTGGTGGAAGTTGATGTCGATGCTGCGTTCGGGCGCCACCAGATGGCGGTCGCGCACGCATGCGCTGAGGAGTCGATACACGCGGTCAGTCCAATAGTCCAGCAGCCACTGCGGATCAATGCTGCTGCGGCGCAACCGATCCGAGTACGCCATCATGGTGATCGCCGACTGGATCACCGCGGCGGGGTCGCGGTGCGTGAAGGCTACCGTCGCGTCGGGAAACGTCGCCATCAACGGGCCGAGCTGCTCGCAGTGCTGCGGACTCTTAAGCACCCATGTCCGTGGACCGCGCAGGAAGGTCAGCGCCTGCAGCACCTTCTTCATGTACGCGTAGTGCCGAGTTTGGTCGAGGCCCAAGTAATAGTCGCGCCAATCGGGCACGCGCGCATGCCATTCCAGCACGTACGAGGCCATGTCCAGGTCGAGAAGCTCCACTTCCTCCTCGATCGCCTCGGGAAAACGGTCATGCATCGCGGCCACCACGGGTGCACTCGCCATCAGCGCATCATGTTCCGCTTTCGCGCGGGCATAGCGGGGATCGACGCCGAAGATGTCGGGGCCCTGCCCCAGTGCGGGAATGGGATCCTGGCTCTCCCAATACGGCAGCGCGCGCCGGCGCGGGTCGGAGGCAATGAGATTCACCAGATGGGTGGTGCCCGAACGCGGCATCCCGACGACGATGAACGGTTTTTCGATCGGGATAGATTCTATTTCGGGATAGCGCCGGATGAGTTCGGTGAGCGATATCCGGTTGCGGAGCAGGCGCACGACACGTTGGCGCAGCGATCCGCGGGTGAGCTGGCGCAGCGCGTCGTCGGCTTCGATGGCCCCGACGTGCGCCCGCAGCCGGTCGGCGAAGCCGTCGGTGTCGTCGAGGTCGGCGGTTCCGGCCGGCAGGCCGGTCTGCTCGATGGCCTCGGCGAGCATCCGATCGATGTCCAGATCGACGGGCTTGGCTTCGGTGAATTCCAGGATCTGGCGCTGCACGTCGGTCAGTCGGGGCGCCGTCAGGTCGTCGAAGTCGATGTCGTCAACCGCGGAACCCACCGCAACCCCTCTCCGACGCATCAGGTGAGAAAGACGACACAGACGCTAGCCGCGGCGCAGATCCGTCGTGCATCCACCTCGCCGCGCCCGGCCGGCGCTAGAGGTTGGCCAGATCGTCGGGGACGTCGACCTTGTGTTCTTGCAGCGCCTCCAGGGGCACCACCTCGAGGGTGCTCTCGTGCGTCGCGGCCAACACCACCGGGGCGGCACAACCGTCGTGGTGGGCGCGCAGCCAGTTCAGCGCGGTCACGCACCAACGGTCGCCGGGCAGCAGACCGGGGAACCTGTACTCGGGCACCGGCGTCAACAGGTCATTGCCGATCGAGCGCTGGTGCTCGAGGAATTCGGCGGTCATCACCGCACAGATCGTGTGCCGCCCGAGATCCTGTGGACCGGTCTTGCAACAGCCGTCGCGATAAAAACCGGTCAGCGGGTCCGTGCCGCACGGTTCCAGCGGGCCGCCAAGCACGTTTCGATCTGGCACCCGTTCAGTATTGCGCTCTCGAGGGTGAAGTTTGAAGAAAATCTGCCGACTGCTTCGTCGGGTTTTCGCGTGACGGACCCATCGGGTGCCCGTGTGGACGCCCGGGCATCGGGCGTGTTAACTCGAATCGATGTCGACGCCGCCCAACCAACCCGGAAATCCGCCCGGTGAGCCACCCTGGGGATGGCAGCCTCCGCAGGGATATCCGCCCCCGCAGCCCTACCCCGGCTTCCCGGGGTATCCCGGCTATCCCGGATACGGCGACCCCCAGGCGCCGTACGGCCGCGATCCGGTGACCGGGCTGGCGCTGTCCGACAAGTCTGCGACCACCGCCGGCTTACTTCAGCTGTTCTTCGGCGTGTTCGGTATCGGCCGCTTCTATATCGACTCGACGCAGATCGCGGTCGCGCAGCTGTGCCTGGGGCTGTTCGGGGTTCTCTTCAGCCTCTTTTGTTTTCTCGGATTTCCGGTCCTGCTCGGCGTCACCGTCTGGGCCATCGTCGACGCGATCATGATCTTCACGGGCAGCGTCAAAGACAAGTACGGTCGCAAGCTGCGTTAGGCGCCTGAGTTGGACAACGTTTTCAACTGTCCGCCAACACTTTTGGCTTGCGTTGGGCCCAGATTTTAACCTGGACGACTTCGCCACGATCCAGGGCGCGCCGGTGGTAGTGGTCACGGATTGGTCACGATCGCGGGCGAACTTGGCCGTGCGACGGTGCCGACAACGAACCTGTCGCGACGCGCTGAGCAAATCCCGGGGAAATCGTCCCGAAAACTTATCGTCACATCGTGGAACGACGTACGGCCCTGAAACTCCCTCTGTTACTGGCGGCGGGCGCCGCCGTTGCTCGGGCACCTCGGGCCTCCGCGGAGGAAGCGGGCCGGTGGTCACCCGAGCGCGCGAGCCGTTGGTATCAAGCGCAGGGCTGGCTCGTCGGAGCGAACTACATTCCGGCGAACGCCATCAACCAGCTCGAGATGTTCCAGCCCGATACCTTCGATCCGCGGCGCATCGACACCGAACTCGGCTGGGCCCAGTTCTACGGCCACAACACCGCGCGGGTGTTCCTTCATGATCAGCTGTGGGCCGCCGACCAGCGTGGCTTCCAAACGCGCCTAGGGCAATTCGTCGACATCGCCGCGCGCCACCGCATCAAACCGCTGTTCGTGTTCTTCGATTCCTGTTGGGATCCGCATCCACGCGCGGGGCGCCAGCGCGCGCCCAGGCCCGGCGTGCACAACTCGGGGTGGGCGCAGAGCCCGGGCGCCGAACGACTCGGCGACCCTCGCTACGTCCCGGTCATGCGCGACTACGTCACCGCGGTCATGACCCAATTCCGCAACGACAACCGGATTTTGGGCTGGGACCTGTGGAACGAGCCCGACAATCCCGCGCGCCAGTACCGCAGCGTCGAAAGAAGCGACAAGGAGCAACTGGTCACCAATCTGCTGCCCCAGGTGTTTCGGTGGGCCCGGGCGGTGGATCCCAGTCAGCCGTTGACAAGCGGTGTGTGGCAGGGGGATTGGGGGCAAGCTCAGGGGCGTAGCGCGATCAGCGACATCCAGCTTGCCAACGCCGACGTGATCACCTTCCACTCCTACGCCGGGCCTTCGGGGTTCGAAAATCGGATCAACGAACTCACCCCGCTGGGCCGGCCGATTCTGTGCACGGAGTACATGGCGCGCCCCCAGGGCAGCACCGTCGAATCGATCCTGCCGGTTGCCAAGCGCCACAACGTGGGCGCCATCAACTGGGGCCTGGTGGCCGGCAAGACCCAAACCTACTTCCCCTGGGACTCATGGGATCACCCCTACACCTCGGTCCCCAAGGTGTGGTTCCACGACCTGATCCGGCCCGAGGGCCGCCCGTTTCAAGACATCGAAGCGCTGACGGTGCGAAAGCTGGCCGGTAGCCAGACCTGATCAGGGTTGCGGCCGGGGTAACCCTTCGCTGAAGCCGATCAACGCTCGCCCGCCACAGTCCGTCCGGTAGTAGGGTTATACCTGCTCAGAAGGGGGCGGCGATGGTCGTCGGTGTTGGTCGGCTACTGGCGGCGTCATGACGTGGGAAAATTTCACCGAAGCAGAACTGATCGCGGCGGGCGGCGGCGATCCATGGGCGATCAATCAGAGCCTGCAGGCCGGCAGCCCGTTTCAGATCGACCGTTTGGCGGAGGCCTTTCACGGTGCCGGTCGGCACACCGCCGAAGCCGACCACGCCTTCGAAGACGCGCGGAAACGCTTTGCCGCCGCTTGGAACCACCAGGACGGTGGTCACCCGATCAATGACTCCGACGAAGTCCAACGAGTCACCAAATCCCTTGGTGCACAGTCTGAGCGACTACCGAAGATCGGCGCCGATCTGGAATCCATCGCCGCCGCGTTGGCCGATGCGCAAAAGCAAGGGGCTCAAGAGATCGCCCTGCTGGACAGCGAGCTGCGGGGACTCGACAGACTCATCCACGCGATAAATCATGACCTGACATTCGAACTCTCCGCGTCGGAACGCGACAAATTAGAGAAGCTGAGGGACGCTGCGCACGCCCAGGCCGCGGACGACGTCCGCGAAGCCGTCAAGCAGATGAATTCAATTCGCAACGCCTACTCGGACACCTTACGGAAATCGATGAGCGCTCTGCATGCCGACGGTTACGACATCCCGAAAGCCGTAGACGGTTGGATCGAAAGCCCACTGAAACCCGGTGAGGTAAGAGATCTCGGTCCGATCGCCGGCACCGGCGGCATTCCCGGCATCCCAGGAATTGGGGCGGCCGACTTGGGGGAAGTCGTCGAGGTACCCGGGCAGCCCGGGAAGTACCTCGCTATCTTTGGTGATTCGTTCTCCGGCAATAAGGTCGGTGAGGGCGAGCACTATCGATCTGTCGCCGTTCCAGTGACCTTCGATGCCGATGGACGCCCGCATTTCGGGGCGCCATTGACGGGAGCAGAAGGTAGCGGTCGCGAGCTATTTCCCATCCCAACGGAAGCGAAGGGGGTTACCGACACCCTGCCAGCTGGGACGATCACGCTCGGCGACAAAACCTACATGATGGTGACGGGCACTCAGGGTGACTTGAAACCCGTGGCTTCGTGGCTGGTCGAGGTTAATGGTGACCCCGGTAAGGGGTGGGCCATGGTGCCGGGGTCGTTTCGGGGCGCGGGCGAAGCGCCCACACAGGTCAGCGGCTATAAGGGTACTGACGGCAAGGTCTACATCGCCGCCGATTCCTTCGACCGCAGCCGAGGCATCACCATGTACCGCGCGGATCCCGGCAACGTGTTCGATCGTTCAACCTGGCAGCCGTGGAACGGGAACGACTGGGGAAAGCCCGGACAGCAGGCCGTACAGGTAACCCCGAACCGTTACGGGGAGCTGAGCTTTCGAGAAATCGGCGGGAAGCCCGTCTTGTCTGGCTTTAACGTAGACGCGCATAAGGGAAGTATTGAAGTGCGGGTAGGAGCCAACCCGACCGAAATGTTTAGTGCGAACGTGCCCACAACCCTCGTTGCGCAGAATGGCGACCCAGGAGGCCCGAAGTTCATCCCACAACCGTACGGTGGATATATCCTGCCCGGATCAACGCTCGAAGATTTGAAATTATTTGGAAGTCAATGGAATACGCTTAAGGATGCGAACGGCGTGCCGTTCGGTACTCCGTATAACACTCGAGAGTTTCAACTTAGCCCCTATCACTGACCCGCCTGAACCGATTGGATGCATATGGCCATCAACAAACTGGTCGGCGTCACGACACTCGCCGGAGCTACGTTGTTAGTTGCCTGCACGGCGCACGCCGACCCACCTCGATTTCCCGATCTGAGCGCAGACGCACCAGTGAACGTCCGCGACTACACGATCGACGTTTCCAACCCTGGCCGGCCGCCCCTGCCCACGGTGTATTTCCTCACTCCCGATGGGGTCGTCTGCAACTACATGCCCGACCAAGCACAGTGCACTGGCAACAACCTGCCCGGGATCCCTCCCGCGCCTTCAAATCCCGACGCGGGAATCACCGGAGTCAATTGGATCGGAACCACCACTGGGCTGAAGCAGACGAATGAGGGTGAACCATCACGCGTGATCGACGGACAGCCAGTCAAAACGCTGCCTCCGGGCCATTCCATCACGGTGAACGGCATCATCTGCGGGGTCGACAACTCAGGCACGACCGCGTGCAAGGACCCGCAAGGCCGTGGCTTCGTGCTGTCGCCGAAGGGATCTGGGTGGCTGCCCCACGTGTGAGTACCGCTCGAGCGTGGCGGCAACACAGTCGCCGGGCATAGCGACAGAAGTTACGACTTGAAAAAAGCTTGGTCCAAGGTTTTACGACGCCGCGAAATCCCCGACGGCGGTCATCTTGTTGCCGTCCCAGGCGGTGGCGAAGCCGCCCGCGTTATACGCGCAGTTCAAAATGATGTCTCGGTGCGGTGGACTCTGCATCCACATGTCGAGCGCTTCCTTCGGGGTCGCGGCGGATCCGGTTCCCCAGAAGACGATTTCACCCGAGTACCTGCTCCGATAACCCGCAGCGGTGATTCGCGCCTGCGGTGATGAGCCGTCCGACCCGATGTGGCCGCTGACGCCGTTGCGCAACATGTCATCGGCATGGCGCTGGGCGGCTTCGGTCAAGCGCGGGTCGTCGCTGATCGGCGGGCATCCCGGGCGAAGCTGGTTGATACCGCTGTACAGCGCGGTCCCCGAATCGTCGGCGTGCGCGACGAATCCGGACAGGGCGCCGGGAGCCGTGATGAAGGCAGTACAGATCGCGAAGACGGCGATGATCTCGACTTTGCTGGCCATGATGCCTCTTGTCGCGCGCTCGCTTTGCTGTTTTTGGTATCTAAATGTTACCCATTTTCAACCAAGAACGATCACGAATCGCAAATCGATTCGCGGCGCTCAGTGACCGGCGTTGCGGGCCAGCTCGATTGCGTATTGATTCACGAAGTTGCCGGCCGGCGGATCACCCTTGCCGCATGTTCCGTCCGATTCGCCGGGGCGCTTGATCCACAGGTAGGCGTCTGCGTGTGCGCCCGCGGTGCTGGCGGTCGGCGGAGTGCCCAGTGCTCGGCCGCTGGGGTTGCACCAGTTGAGGTCGGAGTCCGGGGCCGGTCCCGCACCGTTGCGCGACGTGTCGATCACGTAGTGCGAGCCATTCGTGAGGCCCGAAATGGCCTCGCCATAACCGATTTCGTCCTCGGTGGTGAAGAAGTTCGCGGTGTTGATGCTGAAACCCCGCGCGTGGCCGACGCCGGCCTGATTGAGCCGGGCGGCCATGTCGTCGGCGCTGTGCCAACGCAAGTGACCCGCGTCGACGTACACGGCCGCGTTCGGATCGCGGGTGAAAGTGTCGACGGCGTAGCGGATCAGGTCGAAGCGTTCCTGGCGCGCATCACCGGACAGGCAGTCGGCCATGGCCAGCGCATCGGGTTCGACGACGATCGCCACTCGCGAAGCCCCCACACCGGATGCGATGCCGTCGATCCACGAGCGGTAGGCGTCGGCCGAGCCCATGCCGCCGGCGGCGAAACTGCCACAGTCGCGGTGCGGGATGCCATAAATCGCCAGCACCGGAATGGCGCCGGCCGCATTCGCGTCGCCGACATACTTCCCGACCGTTGCCGCCGATCCGCCCGGGACGATCCAGTACGCCTGCGGCGAGTTGGCGATGGCGGTCAGCTCGGGACTCGGCGGATCGGCGCTCTGCGAGGCGCGCATGGCCGCCGATGTCGGGTTGACGTAGAACGGCGCCCCGGCCAGCGGGTCGCCGTCGGCGGCCAGCCGCACCGGCGGGGCGGGACGGACCTGCACGGGGGCCGCAACCAGGCCCATGCCGGCGACGGCCGCAACCGTAATTAAGGGGACGATCCACCGTGCGGCTGCACCTGCAGCTGACAAGTTCACCTGAGGAAAATTAGTGGCTCGCAAGCATCGAGCGCCAATCGACGGTTCGGTCTACTGAGGACGGTTACGGCGACCCGCTTACATCGAGCCGCGCCCGCCGGGACCGCCGGCAAGCAGGCCGGCCGCGAAGGCCGCGCCCTTGTCGATCACCGCGGCGTTGGTCGAATACGTGTCATGCGCGGCGAAATTCATCCCGTCGGAACAGATGGGGTCCTCGGCGGCGCACACCTGGATGGTCTTGGCCTGATAGAGCGGGCCGATGGCAACCGGCGGCTCACCGAAGAAGTTCATCGCCTTCTCGTTGGGCAAGGCGAAGAGCACGACCGAGGAGACGTGGTTGGCGATTTCCGGATCCAGCGGTTTGGGGACGCTCGCGGGATCGATCCCATCAGGTACGACGGGCGAGGTGACGAAGCCCATCACGGCCGCCCCTTGGGAGTAACCGCCGAGCACCATCTTGGTGGTGGGGCAGTCGTGCGCCATCGACACGACGTGTGCGGCAGCGTCTCTGACGCCGGCCTCACCCGCGTTTGTCCAGTCATGCGTGGCGGGGTAATCGACCGCGTAGACGTCGAACGATTTTGCGCCGACGCGCGGCTGCAGCGAGTCGACGAATGCCTGCCCGGTCGGACCGAGGCCGGGCGGATCGTCGGTGCCGCGGGCGAACACGACCTGCACATCCGGGCACGGACGGGCGGTTGCGGCGGGGATGGCGGTCACGAGGGCCGAAGCGGCGGCGCCCGACGCCGCGGCTACCGCTGAAGCAACAAGACAAGGGCCTTGACGTGCGCTCATGCCGCTGTTTGCCCAAAATTGTGATTTTTAAACCGCGGCCATCTGCCGCCGACCGGCGTGAGCCGGGGACGGCGCGCAGAATTCGCTCATGGAACGATCAGCCGGTTCCAGCAAATCTGGCAACCGCTTACGTCCGTGCAGTCTTGGCGGTGGCGGAGGGATTTGAACCCTCGGACGGTTTTAGCCGTCACACGCTTTCGAGGCGTGCTCCTTAGGCCGCTCGGACACGCCACCGCCGAGCAGCTTACCCAACGGCGGGCCCGTCACCCCAATCGCTGGCGGGCGAAGAAGGCCTCCAGTGGCGCGGCACACTCCTGCGCCAGCACACCACCGCGCACTTCGGGGCGGTGATTGAGCCGCCGGTCGCGGACGACATCCCACAACGATCCGACCGCCCCCGTCTTGGGCTCCCAGGCCCCGAACACCAGGCGGGCGATGCGCGACAGCACCAGCGCACCCGCGCACATGGTGCACGGTTCGACGGTGACCGCCAGCGTGGCGCCCTCCAGCCGCCACCCGTCGCCGAGCACCTCGGCGGCCGCGCGCAGCGCCAGGATCTCGGCGTGCGCCGTCGGGTCGCCCAGGGCCTCGCGGGCGTTCACCGCGCGGGCCAACTCGGTTCCGTCGGCGCCGACCACCACCGCACCGATGGGCACGTCACGAGGACCCGCCGTCGCGGCAACCGACAGCGCGGACCGGATCAGGTCTTCGTCAGATCTCACCGACCGGTCCTGATGGCGGCGACCCGCCGCGCCCGGCTCCATCAGCGGTGACGATCCGCTGCGCCCGGCTCCATCAGCGGTGACGATCCGCTGCGCCCGGCTCCGCCGCGCTTGCGATCGCCACGGCCGCGCTTGCGATCACCGACCGAGGCGGTCGATCACCGCCGACAGCTGGTCGGCGAAGCCCATCTCGCGGGCGATGCGGCCCAGCTGCTCGTCGGCGTACAGATCGGTCTCGTCGACGATGACGCCCAGGACCGCCTCGGGAAGCCCGATGTCGGACAACAACCCTAAGTCGCCCTCTTCGAATGGATCCGAGTCCTCCAGGTCCTCCGGATCGAGGTCGGCGTCCAGCTTGTCGAGCACTTCCGCGGCGATGTCGTAATCGAGCGCGGCGGTGGCATCCGAGAGCAACAACCGCGTCCCCGACGGCGCCGGCCGCACGATGACGAAGAATTCGTCGTCGACGTCCAGCAGGCCGAAGACCGCCCCGGAACTGCGCAATTCACGCAACTCCGTCTCGGCGGCCGACAGGCTTGTGAGCGACTTACGGGCCATCGGGGCGCAGCGCCACTGGCCCTCTTCACGCACCACCGCGACGCCGAAACCGTCCGGCGTGTCCGCGGACAGGCCCTGGGCAGAGGCCCGTTGTGCTCCCATGGCCGCTTACGGTAGTCCCTGACCAGGCCCCTGACCAGATGGCGGCGGGTCGCCTCGACATCTGGCGGCACCGCCCCCGACCGGATGTGCCAACCTTGGAATGTGGCACGCCCTCCTTCAAAGACACCGGTGTGTGTGCTCGGGCTGGGGCTGATCGGCGGCTCGATAATGCGGGCCGCCACCGCGGCCGGCCGTGACGTGTTCGGCTATAACCGCTCGGTCGAGGGCGCCCAGGCCGCGACCGCCGACGGCTTCGATGCCACCACCGACCTGACCGCGACGCTGTCTCGCGCCGCCGACACCGGGGCGCTGATCGTGCTGGCCGTGCCGATGCCGGCGATGGCGGGCATGCTCGCCCACGTCAAGGAGACGGCCCCGCACTGCCCGCTGACCGATGTCACCAGCGTCAAGCAGGCGGTGCTCGATCAGGTCGTCGCGGCGGGGCTGCAGGAACGCTTCGTGGGGGGCCATCCGATGGCGGGCACCGCGCATTCGGGGTGGACGGCCGGGTATGCCGGGTTGTTCACCGGGGCTCCGTGGGTCGTCAGCGTCGACGACCACGTCGACCCGGCGGTCTGGTCGACGGTGATGACGTTGGCGCTCGACTGCGGCGCCGTCGTGGTGCCGGCCCGATCCGACGAGCACGATGCCGCCGCGGCGGCCATCTCGCATCTGCCCCACCTGCTCGCCGAGGCGCTGGCGGTGGTGGCCGGAGACGTGCCGTTGGCTTTCGCGTTGGCCGCCGGCTCGTTCCGCGACGGGACCCGGGTCGCGGCGACCGCCCCGGACCTGGTCCGGGCGATGTGCGAGGGCAACTCCGACCAGCTGGTGCCCACCGTCGACCGCCTCCTCGAGCTGCTGTGCCGCGCCCGCGAATCGCTGGCCGCGCACAATTCGGTCGCCGACCTCACCGAATCCGGCCATGCCGCGCGCATCCGCTACGACAGCTTCCCGCGCAGCGACATCTTTCACGTCGTCGTCGGCGCGGAGAACTGGCGTCAGGAATTGGCCGCCGCGGGCCGGGCCGGTGGGGTGATCAGATCCGCTCTGCCAAGCCTGGATAGTCGACGATGAATCCCTCGTCATCGACGCTGACCGTGGTGTCGGAGATCGGCGAGCGCAGTTTGATCTCGGCCGGGCCGCCGGTGTTGCTATAGCTCACGGTGTCCGCCGTGATGGACATCTCCGGCAGGTTCACGTAGACCACAGGCAGCGTCACCGAGGCCGGCCGCTCGTATAACCCGAGCCGCCGGATGGGCAGCGCGTTGAAGAACGGGCTGAACTCCACGTCGACATCGAGCGCACCGTTGTAGGCCGCCCGACGCTCGCCCTGGTGGTCGGTGACCAGCCACATGTTCTCCTCGTCGCGGGCAAGCGAGAAGACCCGCTCCCGCTCGGCCAGGGTGACGGTCATGCCGAGCCGCTTGGTGGCGCCGGTCTCATCGGTCAGCAGGTCGTAATAGGCGCCGAACGCCGGGGTGGTTTCGGTGGCGGCGGCAATGATGCGGCCATTGGCCTTGATTCTGTTGCCGGACACCTGGACTCGTACCGATTCCATGCGGGGAGCATCCTGTGCGCGCCAGGTGAGCATCGCCTGCCACACGCGGCGAGACGGATCAGAGGGGGCTGCGTTCACTCATCTACCGTAAGACGTGCCCGCCAAGCGATGCGGAAGTGCCCGGTATGTTCGCCGCAGCCGCCCGGTGCCCGGCACCGAAATCCACACCGCCAACGCCAGCAGACCGTCGAGCACCAGCGCCAGCGCGGCCACCATCAGCGCCCCAACCAGGGCGAGATGAAACTCACGTTCCTTGATTCCGTCGATCAGGTATCTGCCCAGTCCACCGAGGCTGGCGTAGGCCGCCACGGTCGCGGTCGCCACCACCTGCAGCGTGGCGTTGCGCAGGCCACCCAGGATCAACGGCAACGCATTCGGCACCTCGACGCGCAGCAGCACCTGGGCCTCGGTCATGCCCATCGCCCGGGCGGCATCGACGACCGTGGGCTCGACATTGGCGATCCCGGCATAGGTACCGGCCAGCAGCGCCGGCACACCCAGCAGCATCAGCGCCACCAGCGACGGTCCCAGACCCAGCCCGAAGACCAGCGTGCCGAACAGCAGCACGCCCAGCGTCGGCAGGGAGCGCAAGCCGTTGACGGCGCCGACCACCAGCAGGGTGCCCCGCCCGGTGTGCCCGATGATCATGCCGACGGGAATCGCGATCAACGCAGAGGCGGCCACCGCCAGCGCGGTGTACTCGAGGTGTTCGAGGATGCGGGCGGCGAGCCCGACGGGGCCGGTCCAGTTGTCGGCGGTCAACACGTAGGAGATCGCCCGAGCGACGAAGTTCACCGCGCACCACCGACCACGGGCGCGACGACCGCGCGGCGACCGGTACGCCGCGTGGCTTGCGCCCACGGTGTTGCCAGCCGGCCGGCCACGACGATGAGCACGTCGATGACCACCGCCAACACGAACAGCGCGATGATGCCGGCCAGGATCTGATCGCTCTTGTCGGTTTGGTAGCCCTGGGTGAACCAGCTGCCCAGCCCACCGATGCCGATGACCGAACCCACGGAGACCATCGCGATGTTGGTGACCACCACCACCCGCAGTCCGGCGACGAGCACCGGAACCGAAAGCGGCAGTTCAACTTTGAGCATCCGTGTGACCGGCGAATACCCGACGGCAGTGGCGGCGTCGCGCACCTGGGCGGGCACCGCGTCCAGCGCCTCGAGCACGGCGCGCACCAGCAGCGCCGCGGTGTAGGCCGTCAACGCCACTAGCACATTGGCCTCGTCGAGGATGCGGGTCCCGATGAGCATCGGAAGCACCACGAACAGCGCCAGCGACGGGATGGTGAACACGACGCTGGCGACCGCGGTCGTCAGCCGGCGGGCGATTCGGGTGCGCTGCACCAACATTCCCAGCGGCAGGGCGATCGCCAGCCCGATCAGCACCGGCACCAACGACAGCCGCAAATGCACGACGGTCAGCCCCCAGGCGTCGTCGAGATGGCTGAGCAGATAGTGCATCGGCTAGGTCCCTCGAGGTTCCGCCGAGCCCAGGCGCTGGGCCTGGACCGCGGCCAGCACGTCGTCGGCCAGCACCCCGCCGATGACCTTGCCGTCGTCATCCACGGCGACCCCGATGCCCGACGGCGACGACAGCGCCGCATCCAGCGCGTGGCTCAGGTTGCCCCGCGGCCGAAACAGCGATCCGAGCCCGCTCATGCTGTCCGTCAACGGCATGCCGTCGCGGTGCCGACGCACTCCGGCGCCGTCGATCCAGCCGATGGGCACACCGCCCGAATCGACCACCACGGCCCACCCGCCGGAAGGCTCTGTCTGCGTGGCCTTTTCGGCCGCGACCCGCTCGACATCGTGCAGCGGCAGTCCCGCCGCGTCGAGGAGTTGTAACCATCGGTAGCCGCGGCCCAGGCCGATGAACCTCGACACGAAATCGTTGGCCGGCCGCGACAGCAACTCGGCGGGCTGGTCGAACTGTTGCAACGAACCGCCCTTGAACACCGCCACGCGATCGCCGAGCCGCAGTGCCTCATCGATGTCATGCGTGACGAAGACGATCGTCTTGTGCAATTCGGCTTGCAGGCGCAGTATTTCGTTTTGCAGGTCGTGGCGAACCACCGGGTCGACGGCGGAGAACGGCTCGTCCATCAACAGGATGGGCGGGTCGGCGGCCAGTGCGCGCGCCACGCCGACCCGTTGTTGCTCGCCGCCGGAGAGTTGCGCGGGGTAGCGGGTCGCGAGTTTGGCGTCCAGCCCGACCCGCTCGAGCACCTCGTAGGCGGCTCTGCGGGCGGCCCGGCGGCCCTGGCCCCGTAAGACGGGAACCGTTGCCACATTGTCGATTACCCGCTGGTGCGGCATCAGCCCGGCGTGCTGGATCACATACCCGATCCCGAGGCGCAGTTTCACCGGGTCGCGGGTGGACACGTCGACCCCGTCGATCGTGATGACGCCCGAAGTGGGCTCGATCATCCGATTGATCATGCGCAGCGCCGTGGTCTTGCCGCTGCCCGACGACCCGACGAACACGGTCAGCTCCCCGTTCGGGACGCTCAGGCTGAGCTGGTGCACGGCGGTGGTTCCGTCGGCGAAGGCCTTGGTGACTTTGTCGAAGACGATCAAGTCATCCTCCGATCGGATGGTTGAAGCCGTTGTCCCGTATCCAGTTTCGCGCGGCCTGATCCGGATCGATGCCCGAGTTCCCCGACACCGCCGCGTTGAGTCCGGCGACACCGGCGGTGGTCAGCTTCCTCGACACAGCGTTCAGCACGTCCCTGAGATGATCTGATTTCTTCTGCGAATTGACCAGCGGCACAATGTTTCCGGCCATGAAGTTGTGTTCGGGGTCATCGAGGGCCACCAGGTGGTTCTGCGGGATGGCCGGGGACGTGGTGAAGACGTTGGCGGCGTTGACCCTTCCCCCGACCAATGCGCGCACGGTGACCGCGCCCCCGCCGTCGTCGATGGCGACGAAGTTGCCAGGTTTGATGTCGAGCCCATACTTCTGCCGCAGTCCCGGCAGCCCGGCGGGGCGGGTCGCGAATGCCGAGGGGGCACCGAATCGCACGTCCGGTGAGTGAGGGGCCAAATCGGCGATGGTCTTCAGACTCCAGGAGTTCGCCGTCTGCGCGGTGACGCTGACGGTATCGGTGTCGGTGGCCGGCGCGGGCGCCAGGATCGACAGGTCACCGGGCAAGCGCTGGTGCAGCTCCACCTCGACGGCACCCAACATGGTGGCCTTGGACTGCGGGGCGAAATACAGCAGCAGATTGCCGATGTACTCCGGTACCAGGTCGATGGAATGGTCTTTGAGCGCAGGGATATACGTCTCCCGGCTGCCGATACCCATCCGCGTGCCCACCTCAAACCCGTTGGCCTGCAAGGCCTGTGCGTAAATCTCGGCGATGATCTGCGATTCCGGAAAGTCTCCGGAGCCGATGACTATGGAGTTGGGGCTTCGAACCTGCGCTCCCAACGGATCGGAATTGCTGCACGCCGCAACAACGCACATCGCCATCAGCAGGGCTGCCGCGCGCATGATCGTGCCTTGCGGGTGCGGCAGCGTCGTCATACCGCCGACCCTAATGCCCGAACCGCGCGGACGCTGGCCTGCGGAATTGGTGGCGGTGAATCGGTTTCATTCTGCGTCGGATAGGGCAAAGATGGCAGTATGAGCAGCCACATCCCTGCCTCGCCCGGGCAGCCGCCCCCCAAGCCCGATCCTGCGGCCAAGACCGGCGCACCCGCCAGAGAACCGGCTATCGGGTTCACCCGCGCCGGGGCACTGTGGTCCTCGCTGATCGCCGGCTTTGTGATCCTGATCCTGCTGCTGATCTTCATCACCCAGAACACGACACCGACAGACTTCCAGTTCTTGGGCTGGCACTGGAGCCAGCCCAAGGGCGTGGCGATCTTGCTGGCGGCCGTGGTCGGCGGGCTGATCACCGTTGCGGTCGGCACCGCACGGATCCTGCAGTTGCGCCGCGCGGCCAAACGGCAGCACGCGGCCGCCGCACGCTAGCCCGGCAGCTTCGCCAGTTCGGCCAGACCGCGCGAAATCAGCGGCGACACGACCTCCGGTGCGTGATCGGAGTCGGCGCCGCGGGCCTGATCCGACATGCGTCGCCGGAAGTCGATGCCGGCGGCGATGATCGCGAGCTTGAAGTAGGCCAGCGCCATGTAGAACTCCCAATGGGCCAGCGATGTACCGGCCACCAGCGAATAGCGGTCGGCCAGTTCGTCGGCCGTCGGCAACAGCGGTGACGTCCACGCGGCCTGGGCATTGACGATCAAATCCAGGGCGGGGTCGCGGTACACGCACATCAGGGCGGCGTCGGACAGCGGATCCCCCAGCGTGGAGAGCTCCCAGTCGACGACGGCACGCACCTTCGTCGGGTCGTCGGCGTCCAGGATCGTGTTATCGATCCGGTAGTCGCCATGCACGATCGAGGTCCGGCTCTGCTGCGGAATGGCTTCGCCCAGACCGGAATGCAGCCGCTCCACGTCGGCGTCGCGTCGATCCTCGGGCAACCGGACCAGCGACCACTGCGAGCCCCACCGCCGCACCTGACGCTCCAGATATCCACTCGGCTTGCCGAAATCGGCCAGCCCGACGGCGTCGGGATCGACGTTGTGCAGATCGACAAGCACCCGGATCAACGAGTCGACGCAACCCCCAATCACGGTGTGACTGAACGATTCGAGTTGAGCGCGGCGCCGAACCACCTGCCCGGCGACGAACTCGACGATCTGGAAGGGAGCGCCCAGCACCGAATCGTCCTGGCACAGCCCGATCGTGCGCGCCACCGGCACGGGGGTGTCCTGCAGCGCCGCCACGACGCGGTACTCGCGGGCCATGTCGTGCGCCGACGGGGTCAGGCCGTGCAGGGGCGGCCGGCGCACCAGCCAACTGGTGCTGTCGTCGTAGACGCGGAACGTCAGATTCGAGCGACCCCCGGAGATGAAGTCCGCGCGCAACTCGCCGTCGCGCCCGATTCCCAGCGAACGCAGGTAGGAGTCCAGCGAGGCCAGGTCGAGCCCCTCGAGTTGGTCAGCTGAAGTCACCGAACTTGTCTACCACCGCCGACCTCGACGCGGTGCACCACCTGCGAGTTGCGGGCGTGGGGTTCAGGCGCTGCCACGGCCCGCATCGTCGTCGAGCAACCTCTGGTTTCGCGGCAACAGGTCCCAGACGTGTTCGGTGGTGTTGACCGCGGCCACCGTCGCTTGACCGGACCGGGAGAACAACAGCCGAGTCACCGACGCGTAGTCGACGGGGAAGGACAGCAGGCGGGCGGTACCCAGAATTTCATGCAGCAGGACGTTGATGACCCCGCCATGGCTGAACACCGCGACCGTGTCTTCGGAAGCGGCGGCCGCGACGAGGTCGTCGATCGCGGCGCGCACCCGCGCCCGAAAAGCGTCCTCGTCGACCGCGCTCGGCAGATGCCCCTGCGCCAGGCGCGCCCACTCCTCCGGCATCTCCGCGCGGATCTGCTCGACCGGGATGTACACCGGAAGGTCGCGGTCGTACTCGGCGAAGCGATCGTCGATCTCGACGCTGAGCCCGCGATCCGCCGCGACCGGCTCGGCGGTCTGGATGGCCCGGCGCTGCGGGCTGCTCACCACCCGCGAAATGGGAAACCTGGCGAGCGCCTTGGGTAGTCGTTCGATCTGGGCCAGCCCCTCCTCGGACAGGTCCGGATCGGAACCTTGGCCGTGTTCGCTGCGCAACGGCAGCGCATGCCGGACCAGAAGCACTTGCATATTTCGTCCCGTCGTTCGATGGTGGGCAGCGCCAGTTTCTCACCGCGCCCGGCGACGCCGATCTCGAGGAGGACGGATGACCGAACCGGACAGGGATTGGGACGCCACCTACCGGCAGGCCGTGCCGCCGCCGTGGAGCATCGGCCGGCCCCAACCGGAGCTGGCCCGTCTCATCGATCAGGGCAAGGTGCGCAGCGAGGTGCTGGACTCCGGCTGCGGGCATGCCGCGCTCTCGCTGACCCTGGCCGCGCTCGGCTACACCGTCGTCGGCCTGGACGCCAGCGCGACCGCAATTCGGGCGGCCACCGCCGCGGCCGCCGAGCGGGGACTGAGCACGGCGACCTTCGCGCAGGCTGACGTCACCGACTTCGGTGGCTATCCGCCTGGTTCCGACGGCCGCTTCGCCACGATTCTCGACAGCGGCCTGTTCCACGCGCTGCCGCCCCACCGGCGCCACGACTACATCCAGTCCATCTTTCGGGCCGCCGCGCCGGGAGCCGCGCTCTACATCCTGGCCTTCGCGGCCGGCGCGCTGGATGACGCCCATTCGGACCGGCCGGGCCCGCGCGGCTTCACCGAATCCGAATTGCACGACGCGGTCGCGACGCTGTGGCGCGTCGACGACCTGCGCGCGGCGAAGGTTTACGGCAACGACGACACCGGCGGGTCGTCGGATGGTCCACTGGCCCACCTGGAGCACGACGACGAGGGCCACTTCATGGCCCCAGGGTTCCTGCTGAGCGCGCACAAACCGGACTGACCGGGCTACGGCCATGGAGAATGCTATTCTCCATACGGAGATTGGGGTGTGCGCCGATGGTTGGACGGTGACTCGCGTGGGCGAACCGGGACTCGACGCGGGCGTCCTCGCCCGCTGGCTGGATGCAAACAACGCCCCGGGTGGCGGCGAGGAACCGCGGCTGACCCAGCTCAAGGGCGGCTCGCAGAACACCCTTTACCTGATCGAGCGCGGCCCGTCGGAGGCGCGGACGAGGATGGTGTTGCGGATGCCCGGCGCGCGCGCCGACGCCGCCCGCATCGACGGGCTGCTGCGGGAGATCCGCCTGGTGCGGGCGCTGTCCGGCACCGATGTCCCACACGCGGCGCTGATCGCCGCCGACGACACCGGCGACGTGCTCGGCATGCCGTTCTACGTCATGCAGGCGATCGACGGGTGGAGCCCGATGGACGGCGGGTGGCAATCGCCGTTCGACACCGACCTCGAGGCCCGGCGCGGCCTGGCCTTCCAATTGGTCGACGGCGCGGCCAAGCTGGGCCGAGTGGATTGGCGCAAACAAGGACTCGAAGGCTTCGGCCGCCCGGATGGATTCCACGAGCGGCAGGTCGATCGCTGGCTGGCGTTCCTCGACGCGTACAAGGTCCGCGAGCTGCCCGGCCTGGACGTGGCCTCCGACTGGCTGCGCCGCAACCGTCCGGCGCATTACCGGGCGGGCATCATGCACGGCGACTATCAGTTCGCCAACGTGATGTTCGCCCATGGCGAGCCGGCGCGGTTGGCCGCGATCGTGGACTGGGAGATGACCACGGTCGGTGATCCGCTGCTCGACCTGGCGTGGTGCCTGCTGGGCTACGACGGCGAGAAACCGCGCGAGGACGGGTTTTATCTCGACATGCGCGGGATGCCCACGCGCAGCGAGCTACTGGGGCACTACGAATCCGTCAGCGGGTTGTCTACCGAAAACATCGACTACTACCTGGTGCTGGCCAACTGGAAGCTGGGCATCGTGCTGGAGAAGACCTACGCGGCCGGGGTAAGGACCGGCTCGCAAAAAGGAGGAGTCGACCCGAAGATCACCGACGCGTTCGGCCCGATGATCCTGCAGCTCATCGCCACCGCGGCCGAGCTGGCCCGATCTCACAAGGTGTCCTGAAATGGGTTATGCCGAAGAGCTTTTCGACCTCACTGACCGGGTAGTCCTGATCACCGGCGGCAGCCGCGGACTGGGACGTGAGATGGCGTTCGGTGCGGCCCGCTGCGGCGCGGACGTGGTGATCGCCAGCCGCAACCTCGACAACTGCGTCTCGACCGCCAAGGAGATCGAGGCCGAGACCGGCCGTGCGGCCATGCCGTATCAGGTGCACGTGGGGCGCTGGGATCAGTTGGACGGCTTGGTGGAGAAGACCTACGAGCGGTTCGGCAAAGTCGACACGCTGATCAACAACGCAGGCATGTCGCCGCTGTACGACAAGCTCACCGACGTGACCGAGAAGTTGTTCGACGCCGTGGTCAATCTCAACCTCAAGGGGCCGTTCCGGTTGTCGGCGTTGGTCGGTGAGCGCATGGTGGCGGCGGGTCGGGGTTCGATCATCAACGTGAGCACGGCCGGATCGTTGCGGCCGACACCAGACATCATCCCCTACGCCGCGGCCAAGGCCGGGCTCAACGCCATGACCGAGGCGTTGGCGAAGGCGTTCGGACCGGCGGTGCGGGTCAACACCCTGATGGCCGGGCCTTTCCTCACCGATGTCAGCAAGGCCTGGCATCTGGATGCGGCACATCAGAATCCGTTCCAGCACCTTTCCTTGGAGCGCGCGGGCGACCCCCGCGAAATCGTCGGCGCCGCATTGTTTCTGGCATCCGATGCGTCCAGCTTCACCACCGGCTCAATTCTGCGGGCCGACGGCGGGATCCCTTAGCGAGCAGGAGGTTGGGCCATGCCCTGGGACTTTTCTACCGAGCCCGAGTTCGAGGAGAAGCTCGAATGGATCCGCGGGTTCGTTCACGACGAGGTGGAACCGCTCGAGGTGCTGTTTCCCGGGTGTGAATTTCTGCCGCTGAACGACGAGCGGCGCCGCATCGTCGACCCGCTCAAACAGCAGGTGCGCGACAAGGGTTTGTGGGCACCGCATCTGGGGCCGGAACTGGGAGGGCAGGGCTTCGGCGCGGTCAAGCTGACGCTGATCAACGAGATCCTCGGCCGCAGCCCCTGGGCGCCGATCGTGTTCGGGACGCAGGCGCCCGACACCGGCAACGCCGAGATCATCGCCCGCTTCGGCACCCAGGAGCAAAAGGACCGTTACCTGGCGGGCCTGCTGTCCGGTGAGATCTTCTCGTGTTTCTCGATGACCGAGCCGCAGGGCGGCGCCGATCCGCGGGTCTTCACCACCCGGGCGGTGCGCGACGGCGACGACTGGGTGATCACCGGGCGAAAGTACTTCTCCTCCAACGCCTCCGTCGCCTCCTTTTTCATCGTCGTCGCGATCACCGACCCCGACGTACCGGTGCATACCGGCGCGTCGACGTTCCTGATCCCCGCCGGCACCGAGGGACTGGTGTTGGAGGCCAACCACCATCTGGTCGGGGCCGACCCGCACGAGCCGGGCCATTCCCTGGTGCACTACAACGACGTGCGAGTGCCGTCCGACGCGTTGCTCGGAGAGCCCGGACAGGGCTTCCTGATATTGCAGACCCGGCTGGCCGGCGGGCGGCTGCACCACGCGATGCGCTCCATCGGGATGGCGCAACGCGCCGTCGAGATCATGTCGCGCCGGGCGAAAAGCCGCTTCACCCAAGGCAGCCTGCTGGCCGACAAACAACTGGTCCAGGAATTCGTCGCCGACTCCTACACCGAGTTGATACCGTTCCGGCTGACCGTGCTGCACGCGGCGTGGTTGATCGACCAGGGTGACGAGCGCGCCGCCCGGGCGGAGATCGCCGCATGCAAGATCCTGGCCTCGCAGGTGCTCAAATCGATTGCCCTGCGCGCGATCCAGGTGCACGGGGCGCTGGGGCTCACCGATCAACTGCCCTTGGTCAACGTCCTGCTCGGCGGCATCGCGCTGGGCCTGGCCGACGGGCCCACCGAGGCGCACAAGGTGAACCTGGCCCGAATGCTGCTCAAGGGTTACGAGGCCGAGGAAGGCGACTGGCCCAGCGAGATGCTGGATGTGCGGCGCGCTGCGGCGCGCGCCAAATACGGTGAGCTCGTTGACCTCTGACCGCGTGACCGCGGCGGTCGAGCGGGCGCTCGACGACCGCCAGCGCGGGGCCACCGAGGAGGTGGAACGCATCCTGGCCGCCGCGGTGCGCGTCATGGAACGCGTCGCGCCCGAACCGCCCCGCGTCAGCGACATCGTCGCCGAGGCGGGCTCGTCGAACAAGGCGTTCTACCGTTATTTCGCCGGCAAGGACGACCTGATTTTGGCGGTGATGGAACGCGGGGTGGCGATCGTGGTGTCCTATCTCGAGCACCAGATGGCCAAGGAATCGCATCCGCGCGACAAGGTCATGCGGTGGATCGAGGGCACGCTGGCGCAGGTGGCCGACCCGCACCTGATCAGCATGACCCGTGCGGCGGCCGGCCAGATGTCGGCCGGCACCAGTTGGCGCGCGGCCGATCAGGAAATGATGCGGCCGCTTCGCGAGCTGCTCGTCGAACCCATTGCGGCGCTGGGCAGTACCGACATCGAGCGGGATGTCGAGGCGGTGTTCAGCTGCACCGCGGCAACGATGCGTCGCTACGTGGGTTCGGTCGAGCAGCCCGGCGCCGACGACATCGCCCACGTGGTGCGGTTCTGTTTACGGGGATTGGGGGTCAGTTGATGCGCGCGGTGATCTGTCGTTCCTATGGCACGCCCGAGGACCTGGTGATCGACGACGTGCCCGATCCCGTTGCGGCTCCCGGCCAACTGCTGGTGCGGGTGCGCGCCGCGGCGGTCAACTTTCCCGACGTGTTGTTCATCGCCGGCAAGTACCAGGTCAAAATCCCGCCCCCGTTCATACCCGGCAACGAGATCGCCGGGGAGGTCATCGCCGTCGGCGAGGGTGCGCCGTTCCGTCCGGGGCAGCGTGTTTCCGGGACCACCTTCGGGGCGTTCGCCGAACAGGCGCTGCTCGACGCGAGCCAGGCCGAGCTCATGCCCGACGACGCCGACTTCGCCTCGGCCGCCGCCTTCGGCGTCACCTACCGCACGGCCTATCACGCGCTGCGCTCGACGGCCGCTGTCACGCAGGGTGATTGGGTGGTCGTGCTCGGGGCCGCCGGCGGCGTGGGGCTGGCCGCGGTGGACCTGGGGGTCGCGATGGGGGCTCGGGTGCTGGCGGCGGCGTCGAGCCCGGAGAAGCTCGAGCTGTGCCGGCGCCGCGGGGCCGAGGTGACCGTGGACTATGACCGCGAGGACCTGAAGACCCGCATCCGTGAGCTCACCGGGGACAGCGCCCGCGTCGTGCTGGACCCGGTGGGCGGACCGTATTCGGAGCCGGCGCTGCGCGGTCTCGCGCGTGGCGGCACCTTCGTCACGCTGGGCTACGCCGCGGGCTCCATCCCGGCGATTCCGCTCAATCTCATTCTGCTGAAAGACATCTGCGTGCGTGGCATGGAGATCCGGACCTTCATGACCGACAGGCCCGACGACGCCGTGCGCGACCTGGCGGAGTTGGCGCAGATGTTCGCCGCCGGCACGGTGCGGCCGTACATCGGCGCGCGATTCCCGCTCTCGGAGACCGCGGCGGCGTTACGGCATGTGGCCGACCGCAAGGTGCTCGGCAAGGTGGTGATCGACGTCGCGTGACGCGGTGTCATGGCGTGACGATGTTGAAATTCGGATCCGGGTCGTCGAGCACACTCAGCAGGGCCTGCAGCGCGCCCTGATTCCCGGATAGCTCCAGGCCCGGTGAGCTGAAATCCCCCGTCGCCACGGCGAGCAGCCGAATCTTGTTGGCCAGCTTGACCGTAACGGTGGCGGTGGCGGGATCGGGCGCCGCCTTGCGCCGAACCAGCACCCCGTTGCGCAGGGTGAGTCGATAGTTGACCGCGGTGTCGGCGAAGGCGATGTCGATGGCGATGTCCAGATCCCAGCTGCGCGGTCCGTTGACGCGGATCGCCAGGCTGTCGAAGATCTGCTCCGGCGTCAGTTGGGACAGCAGGGTGGGCGATGTGACCTGACCCGCGGTGCCGAAGGTTCCGTCGCGCAATTCCGTTGCCCCGCTCAGGAAGAAGTTGCGCCAGGTCGCGTTCTCGGCCCCGTAGGCCAGCTGCTCGAGGGTGTCGGCGTAGAGATCCCGCGCACCGGCGTGCTCGACGTCGGTGAAGACCGCGTGGTCCAGCAGCGTCGCGGCCCAACGGAAGTCGCCGGCCGCGAACGCATCCCGCGCGAGGTCGACCACTCGGTCGATTCCGCCCATCGCCTCGACATACCGCGGCGCCAGCGCTTCGGGCGGATGAGGCCACAACCGGCCGGGGTTGCCGTCGAACCAGCCCATGTAGCGCTGGTAGATCGCCTTCACGTTGTGGCTCACCGATCCGTAATACCCGTGTGTGTGCCAGGCCCGCTCGAGAGTCGGTGGCATCTGGAACATTTCGGCGATCTCGACGCCGGTGTGGCCCTGGTTCAGCAAGCGCAGTGTCTGGTCGTGCAAATACGCGTACATGTCGCGCTGCAGTGACAGGAATTCGACGATGCTGTCCCGTCCCCAGGTCGGCCAATGATGCGAAGCGAAGACCACGTCGGCACGCTCGGCGAAGGTGTCGATCGCTTCGGTGAGGTAACCGGACCACGCGTGCGGATCGCGCACCAGCGCGCCCCGCAGGGTCAGCAGGTTGTGCAGGTTGTGCGTCGCATTCTCGGCCATGCACAACGCGCGGAAACGCGGGAAATAGAAATGCATTTCGGCGGGCGCCTCGGTTCCGGGCGCCATCTGGAACTCGATCTCCACGCCGTCGATGGTGTGCTTCTCACCGGTCTCGCGGATGTCGACGGTCGGCACGATGAGGGACACCTCGCCCGTGGACGTGGCCTGCCCGAGCCCGCAACCCACGTGGCCCTGCGGTCCGCGCTCCAGCGTCACGCCGTACATGTACGTCGCGCGTCGCAGCATCGCCGGACCGGCATAGACGTTTTCGGACACCGCGTGCTCGACGAAGCCGTCCGGCGCCAACACCGTCACCGCACCGGAATCCACCTCCGCCTGCGAGGTGACGCCCAGTACGCCGCCGAAATGGTCGACGTGGCTGTGGGTGTAGATCACCGCCACCACGGGACGGTCACCGCCTCGCTGGCTGCGGTACAACGCGAGCGCGGCCGCAGCCACCTCGGTGGACACCAGGGGGTCGATGACGATGATGCCGCCGTCGGACTCCACGAAGGTGATGTTGGAGATGTCCAGTCCGCGAACCTGATAGATGCCGGGCACCACTTCGTAGAGGCCTTGCTTGGCGGCCAGCGTCGACTGCCGCCAGAGGCTGGGATTAACCGATGTCGGGGCGGCATCACTCAAAAACGAGTAGGCGTCGTTGTCCCACACCACCCGCCCGTCGGCCGCTGTGATCACGCACGGAGACAGGGCGGCGATGAATCCGCGGTCGGCGTCGGCGAAGTCCGTTTGGTCATGCAATGGCAGATCGTGGTCGCGATGGGCCGACTCGATGACTGCGCTGGGAGGCTTGTGGTCCACGGTCGTACCTTGCCATCAAAGCGGCCTCGATCAAGGTGATTCGGGCGGCTTTTCGCCCTCCAATTAATGAACACAGCAACAATTTCTGCGGGTTCTGGATCCCGACTCAGTTAACCCGCATACTGCCCAGACGGCCCTCAATGCCGAGGACCGCAACTATCGGGCAAAGGAGAACAGGTGAAGCGTCAACTGACGGTCGCGCTTGCTGGAGCGGCCATTCTTGCCGCGGGTATTTCGGGCTGTTCGAGTAGCAAATCAAATGGCGTTTCGACCTCGGTGCCGGGAGGCTCCGTGTCGGCCGGCGGTAACAACTCGTCGAAGGTCATCATCGACGGCAAGGACCAGAACGTCCAAGGCACCACTGTCTGCACCAAGGCTGGCGGCAACATCTCAATCGCGGTCGGTGGGAACCAGACCGGGATCAGTGTCGTGCTCGCCGACGCCAATCCGCTCGCGGTGAAGGCGGTCCAGCTCGGCAATGTCAACGGCGTGACGCTTCAGTACGCGCAAGGTAGCCAGGGCAACGCCTCGGCGACCAAGGACGGCAACACCTACAAGGTCACCGGCACCGCCAGCGGCGTCGACATGGCTAACCCGATGCAACAGGTGAACAAGCCGTTCGAAATCGACGCGACTTGCTCCTGAGCTAAGAATCGTGGGCGGGCGGTTGCCATCCATTGGGTGGCAACCGCACCGTGAACTCGGTCCGGCCCGGCGCGCTGTCCACCTCGATCGTCCCGTTGTGCGCCTTGACAACCGCGGAGACGATCGCCAAACCCAGCCCGGTGCTACCGCCCTTGCGCGAGCGCGAAGAGTCGCCGCGGGCGAACCGCTCGAAGACCTCGGATTGCAGCGCCGCCGGGATGCCGGGCCCGTTGTCGATGACCTGCAGCACGGTGTGCGACGGCTCGGTGCTCAACCGGGTGGTGACAACGGTGCCCGCCCCGGTGTGGACGCGGGCGTTGGCAAGCAGATTGGTCAGCACTTGGTGTAGCCGCGCCGCATCCCCGGTGACGACCACCGGTTCTTCGGGCAGGTCGAGTTCCCACTGATGATCGGGTCCGGCGACGTGTGCGTCGTTGACCGCGTCCACGGCCAACCGCGACAGATCCACCGGTTCGCGTTCCAACGGCCGGCCCGAATCCAGCCGGGCCAGCAGCAGCAGGTCCTCGACGAGGCGCGTCATCCGCTCGGTCTCGGACGCCACCCGGCTCATCGCCTGCGCCACCGCCTCGCGATCGTCACCCATCCGCTGCGTCAGTTCGGTGTAGCCGCGGATCGCCGCAAGCGGCGTGCGCAGTTCGTGACTGGCATCGGCGACGAACTGGCGGACCCGCGTCTCGCTGGCCTGCCGCGCCGACAGGGCGGCGGCGATGTGGTCGAGCATCTGGTTGAGGGCGGCGCCGAGTTGCCCCACCTCGGTGGAGGGATTGGCGTCGGACTCACGCACGCGCACCGGCAGTTCGACCTCACCGCGCGCCAGCGGCAAGCCGGCTACCTTGCTCGCGGTCTGCGCGACGCGGCGTAACGGCGCCAGCGCCCGCCGGATGATGATCACGCCGGCCGTGGTGGCGGCGACCAGCGCGATGACCGTCACGATGGCGAAGATGACCAGCATCCGCATCAGGGTGGTGTCGATGTTGGCCATCGACAGGCCGGTGACGATGACGTCGCCGCCGTTTCGGCTCGGGGCGGCGACGACCCGGTAGCGGCCCAGCCCGTCCAGGTTCAGCGTCACCGGCTTGCGACGGTCGGCGATCGCGGACAGCTGCTGCTGGGCGGTGGGGCTCAGCTCGGCCCGGTCGCCGCTGCTCGTGGTGTAACCGGCGTCCACCGTGTTGCCGTGGCTGACCACCGCCGCCACCATGCCCGCCGGCTGGCCCGGGGCATCGAGGAACCGCGGACCGGGGCCCGGCCGTGGATAGACGTGCTGATGCCGCCAGCCCGAATGCGGCGGCTCGGGATACATCAGCGCCGAGCGATAGGAGGTGCCGGCCAGCTGTCCGTCGAGCTGTGCCACCAGGTGGTGGAGCAACGCCAGCTCGGTCGCCGCGGTGATGCCCACGCAGACGATGGCCAGCACGACGATCTGTCCGACCAGCAGCCGCAGCCGCAGCGACCAGACCCGCCGCGTGTCAGCGGGCCGGCTTGAGGACATAACCCGCGCCGCGCAGCGTGTGGATCATCGGTTCTCGGCCGTTGTCGATCTTCTTGCGCAGGTAGGAAATGTAGAGCTCGACGATGTTGGATCGGCCGCCGAAGTCGTAACTCCATACCCGGTCCAGGATTTGGGCCTTGCTCAGCACCCGCTTGGAGTTGCGCATCATGAAGCGCAGGAGCTCAAACTCGGTGGAGGTCAACGAAATTGGTTCGCCGGCGCGGGTGACCTCGTGACTGTCCTCGTCGAGCACCAGGTCCCCGACCACCAGCTGTGCGCCGCTGTCCACCGTGGTGACCCCGGTGCGGCGCAACAGCGCCCGCAGCCGCAGCACGACCTCTTCGATGCTGAACGGTTTGGTGACGTAGTCGTCGCCACCGGCGGTCAGGCCGGCGATGCGGTCTTCGACCGCGTCCTTGGCGGTGAGCAGCAGCACCGGCAGCTGCGGGTTCTCCTCGCGCAGTTTGTGCAAGACGTCGAGCCCGCTCATGTCGGGCAGCATCACGTCGAGAACCACCACGTCGGGCCGCTGCGAGCGGGCCGAAGCGATGGCCGACGCGCCATCACCGGCGGTGGAGATGTTCCAGCCCTCGTACCGCAGTGCCATTGACACCATGTCGGCCAGGACGGATTCGTCGTCGACGACCAAAACGTTGATGGGGTTGCCGTCCGCACGGCACATGACAACCCGCTCTACCGAGGCTCGGGGCTGCGTCACAAGTTCCAGTATCCGCCGACGGCTGAGCCGCGGCTATGCCAAACCTATGCGTAGCCTGTGAAACAAATCGCGCGACTGCTCAGCAGTCGCGCGATTCGTTCTTCAGTCAAGCCGTTAATACCAATAGCGCCGGCCGGCGACCGGGCGGCCGACCGAGCCCAGGATCCACAGGATCGCTCCGATGACCAGCAGCACGATGCCCAGCGTGGTCAGGATCGGTACGTGGAAAAAGTATCCGAGAATAAGCAGGACAATCCCTAAGATAACCATGTCAACTTCCTTTTGAGTGAGCGGTTAGAGGTTGATCGATTGCATTGAACTTGGTTGCGGCAGATGGCAATCCGTGACTTTCGGATTGACACCGAAGTAATTCAAGGGTCCGGCGATCACGGTCACCGCAACCGTGCCCGCCGAGGCGCATGATGTGTTGTCGTTTTTGAAGTAGTCGCGCTGCCACGCCGCGAAGACTCCGATCAGCAACCACACCAACGCAACCGTTCCGATGATCCCGCTGCCACGCATCGCGACCTCCAATGTGGACGAGAAGAAGTTTCTCGTGGACGTGAAGTTACCCATTCGACTTATGTCTAAACATGCAATGGGTTATGCGGCAGTGCTTGTCGGCACAACTCGCCGCGTCAGAGGTGATCAGCGAGCCAGGTCGCGGCCCGCTTCTTCGACGCACGGGACAGCCAGGCGTCCTGGATCAGCTCAGCTAATTCGGTTCTGCTGATTTCGCCCAACCGACTGGCCCGCACCAGGACCGAGGGGTGCCCGTCGAAGTGGTTCGTGGTGAAAAACGGCGATTCGGGATAGGAAACCAGCGCCAACTTGTCGCTCTCCGATTCCACCCAGAGCATGATCACGTCGGCATAGCGTTCGCCGGTGTCCGGATCGGTCGCGTCGGGCCGGGGCGTGCGGAAAAAGACGAACGACTTCCCGCCCACCTGGTAAATGGCGTTGCCCTTGGGCCCCGCCAGGCGCTGAACGTGCGGCATCGCGGCGGCGATCTCGTGCACGTCGCTGAGCCGGGCGCGTCGGGCAGCCATGACCGCGAGCGTACCGATGGCCGACGCCGGTGGTGAGAGACGTTGCCCCTAAGGAGATTTGATTTACCCCGCCGTTCGCTGCGCGGACACGTAGAGGGTGGGCGGCATGGAGTCCTCCGAACCCTGCGGCACGCTGCGGTCATACCGCGCCATCAACTCCGCGAACGACGCCGTCGTGACATCCCAGCCGCGCTCGCGCAGCCAGGCGTCGACCGGCGTGCGCTCCTCGGCGTACCACAGGTCGTCGAAGTCCGTGATCTCGGCGTTGACCAGCTCGGCGGCCGCCGCCCGCATCCGTCGCATGTCGTCGCGCTGCCGCTGGACCCGCCCGGGGTCGGTGAAGCCCGAGTCGGGCACGTTGGAGGCGAGCCAACTGCCCGCGACGCTCAGCGAGTCGATCCGCTCGAACAGCAGGTCCTGGGCCTGCGCCGGCAGGTAGCGAACCAGGCCCTCGACCGACCAGACGGCCGGCGCCGACGCATCAAATCCGGCCTCCTGCAGCGCTTTCGGCCAATCCTGGCGCAAATCTATCGGAACATTGACCAGCCGCGCCTTCGGTTCCGCGCCGTGCTCGCGCAGTGTCTCGGACTTGAATTCCAGCACCTTGGGCTGGTCGAGCTCGTAGACGACCGTGCCGTCGGGCCACGGCAGCCGCCAACTGCGGGCGTCCAGGCCGGCCGCCAGGATCACCACCTGCCGAACGCCGGCGTCGGCGGCGCCGAGGAAGAACTCGTCGAAGAACGCCGTCCGGGTGGCCATGAAGTCGACCATCAGTTGCAGCCGGTCGCGCAGATCCGGCTCGATGTCACCGGCCTTGGCCAGCAGCGCGGGGTTGGCGTAGATGCTCCACATCCCCTCCCCCGCGGCGTCGACGAACACCCGCGCGAACGGATCGCTGATCAGCGGGTTCTCGCTCTCGGTCTCGGCCGCGCGAGCCGCGGCGACACCCAGCGCGGTGGCGCCCACGCTTTGAGTGATCTCCCAGGAATCATCGTCGGTCCGCGGCATGGCCAGTTCCTTCCCCAGAAAGTAAGTTACGCACACTATTCTTCCAGCCCCCGCCGCCCGGGGCCGCCCGTCGCCGCTGTCCTAGTCTTTTTCCCAGACGGTCCACAGGTTGCAAGGGAGTGCCATGACGCCCATCCCGCCGCGCACGCCGCAGGAGGTGTTCGCCCACCACGGCGCCGCACTGGCCGCGGGCGACCTCGACGAGATCGTCGCGGACTACGCCGCGGATGCCGTGGTGATCAGCCCCGCCGGCATCGCCCGCGGCACGCAGGCCATCCGCCAGGTGTTCGAGGAGTTGCTCGCCGACCTGCCGAATGCGCAGTGGGACTTGAGAACTCGCCTTTTCCACGAGGACGTGCTGTTCCTGGTGTGGACCGCCGATTCGGACGTCAACCGGGTCGACGACGGCGTGGACACCTTCGTGTTCCGTGACGGCATGATCCGAGCGCAAACCGTCCGATACACGCCGCACCCGAAGGGCTGACGAGTGGAACCCGTGAACCTGGAAGCCGTAGCGCAGTGGATGTCCGGGCAGGGGCTCGGTGAGGGGCCCCTGCAGGACGTTTCCAACGTCACCGGCGGCACCCAGAACGTGATGCTGCGATTCACCCGGGCCGGCCGGCAATACGTGCTGCGGCGCGGGCCACGGCACTTGCGCCCGCGCAGCAACAGCGTGATCCTGCGGGAGACGAAAGTCCTTGCCGCACTTGCCGGTTCCGATGTCCCGCATCCGCACCTGATCGCCGCCTGCGAGGACCCGAGCGTGCTGGGCGACGCCGTCTTCTACCTGATGGACCCGGTCGACGGCTTCAACGCGGGCGAGGGCCTGCCGCCGCTGCACGCCGGCGACGCCAAGGTGCGCCACGGGATGGGCCTGTCGATGGCCGACGCGCTGGCCAAGCTGGGCGCCGTCGACCACGTCGCGGTGGGGCTGGCCGACTTCGGCAAGCCGGAGGGTTTCCTGGAACGCCAGGTGCCACGCTGGCTTTCGGAGCTGGAGTCCTACAACGAGTACGAGGGCTACCCCGGGCCCGACATCCCCGGCATCGAGGAGGTGTCCACCTGGCTGGAACGGCATCGGCCGGCCAATTGGACCCCGGGCATCATGCACGGCGACTATCACGCCGCCAACGTGATGTTCTCCCGGACCGGGCCAGAGGTGGTCGCGATCGTCGACTGGGAGATGTCCACGATCGGGGATCCGCTGCTGGACCTGGGCTGGCTGCTGGCCACCTGGCGCCAGCCCGACGGTTCCAGCGTGTTCAGTCACGCCCTGGGCGGCCAGGACGGGCTCGCCAGCACCGATGAGCTCTTCGAGCGCTACGCCGCCAACACCACCCGCGACCTGTCCGACATCACCTGGTACACCGTGCTTGCCTGCTTCAAGCTGGGGATCGTGATCGAGGGGACGCTGGCCCGGGCGTGCGCCGGGAAGGCGGAGAAGGAGGTCGGCGACCAGTTGCACGCGGCCACGGTGCATCTGTTCGAGCGGGCGCTGGGCCTCATCTCCAGCGCGGCCTGACCCACTAACATCTCCTCTCGTGCCGCCTTATCCCGAGGAACCGGATTTCTACTCCGAGCCCACCGCGGCCGCGCGGTACGGCGGATATTACGAGCCCGAGGCCCCACCGCCCGAGCCGCCGACGCCCTGGTATCGCCGTCCGGCGGCGCTGGTCGCGGCCGGCGCGCTCGGGGTGATCCTGCTGGCCGCGCTGGTGTTCGCGGTGGTCAAGCTCACCAGCGGCTCACCGGCGCCCAGCCCCGCGACCACCACGACGGCCGTCCCGTCCACCACCGCGCCGGTGACCACCACGACGCACGCGCCGCGGCACCACGGCGGCGGTGGCGGCGCGCCCACCGAGACCGTGACCGAAACGGCCCCGCCGCCCAGCACGGACACTCCCACGACGACGGAGCCACCGAGCACCGTCACCGTTTCGCCGAGCACTGAAACCAGCACGGTCACGCAGACCGTGACCGAACCGCCCAGACGGGGACCGTTCGGCGGACCCTTCCAGCCCCGCCCCTAGCGCGGCGACATGCACGCGAGCGCCGGCCTGGTCCGGCCGGCAGCTGCGCCGGATGCGGCCGCGTGCCTTGCCATTTACCGGCCGTACGTCGAGCACACGGTCATCAGTTGGGAGATCGACGTCCCGACCGAAACCGAGATGTCCGCGCGCATCGCCGCCGCCCAGGCCGGCCACGAATGGCTTGTGCTGGAACGCGATCGCCGGGTGATCGGCTTCGCCTACGGGCACGCGTTCAATCGCCTTGCCACCTACCGGTGGTCGACCGAGACCGGGATCTATCTAGAAGCCGGCCATCGCCGCACCGGCGGGGGCCGCGCGCTCTACACCGAGCTGTTGCGCAGGCTCGCCGAGCGGGGCTACCGGCAGGCGTTCGCCGGCATCACCCAGCCCAACGAGGCCAGCACCGGCTTCCACCGCGCGTTCGGGTTCACCGACGCGGGGCTGTACCGCCGCGTCGAATGGAAGCACGGCGGCTGGCACGACGTCGCGTGGATGCAGCTGGACCTGAGGCCCGGCGCCGCACCGGATGAGCCACCCGGCCCGATCGTCTCGCCGGGCCGCGCGCGCGAGTCGGGGGCCTAGCCGCCGGCGCCGCCACCGCCCAGGAAGCCACCCGCGCCGCCGCCACCGACGAAACCACCGGCACCGCCGCCACCCAGGAAACCGCCGCCGGCGCCACCACCGATTTGCTCAATGCTGATTGTCATGGGCGGAAGGTATCGACGGGAAACCGCGCCGACAAGAAACTGGGTCTGAACGATTCGAATCATTTCGGGTTGCCCAACCCTGAGCTAGTGAGCGCGCCCGAAGGGATTCGAACCCCTAACCTTCTGATCCGTAGTCAGATGCTCTATCCGTTGAGCTACGGGCGCCTGTTCTTCAGTTGTCGTTCCGTGTTGCCGCTAAAGGATCTAGCGGAGGCGAGAGGATTTGAACCTCCGGTCCCCTTTGAGGGGGACAACTCATTAGCAGTGAGCCCCATTCGGCCGCTCTGGCACGCCTCCCTTGGACTTTCTGAGGGTACCGACCCCTTTCCGGTCTCGCGGAACCGGCCATACTGTACACAGCTGACACGTAAACTGTCGAAGTGACTGCCCGCCTGCGCAACGAACTGGCCGGACTGCCAGTGTATGTGCCCGGCAAGAACGTGCCGGGCTCGATCAAACTGGCCAGCAACGAGACCGTGCACGGGCCGCTGCCCAGCGTGCACGCCGCCATCGAACGCGCGGTAGCCGTCGTCAACCGCTACCCCGACAACGCCAGCGTCGACCTCAAGGCCGCGCTGGCCATGCACCTGGGTTCCGACGTCGCGCCCGAGCACATCGCGGTCGGCAGCGGTTCGGTCACGCTGTGCCAGCAGCTGGTTCAGATCACCTCGGCCGCCGGCGACGAGGTGATGATCGGCTGGCGCAGCTTCGAGTGCTACCTGCCCATCATTCAGGTGTCCGGCGCGGCCACCGTCAAGGTGCCGCTGACCGACCACACGCACGACCTCGACGCGATGCTCGCCGCGATCACCGACCGCACCCGGCTGATCTTCGTGTGCAACCCGAACAACCCGACATCCACCGTCGTCGATCCGGACGCACTGACGCGCTTCGTCGAGGCCGTGCCGCCGCACGTCCTGATCGCGATCGACGAGGCCTACGCCGAATACATCCGCGACGGCCTGCTGCCCAACAGCCTGGAGCTGGCCCTGACCCACAGCAATGTCGTTGTGCTGCGGACCTTTTCGAAGGCCTACGGGTTGGCGGGCCTGCGGGTCGGCTACGCGGTAGCCCATCCGGACCTGATCACCGCGCTGGACAAGGTCGTCATGCCGTTCGCGGTCACCAACGTCGCGCAGGCGGCCGCCATCGCGTCGCTCGAGGCCTCCGACGAGCTGATGGCCCGCACTGATGCGCTGGTCCTCGAGCGCGCCCGGGTCAGCGCGGGATTGCGCGAGGCCGGGTTCGAGCTACCCGCGTCGCAGGCCAACTTCGTCTGGCTGCCGCTGGGTGAGCGCACCACCGACTTCACCGAGCAGGCCGCGGAGGCACGCCTGGTGGTGCGGCCGTTTGCTGACGAGGGCGTGCGTGTCACCATTGGTGCGCCGGAGGAAAATGACGCCCTGCTGCATTTTGCCCGCGATTGGATTGCCCGCACCGAATCGTAAGGAGTCGCCCGTGGACCTCGCGCGGAAGAAGTTCACCGAGTTCAAAGAGCGCAGCGGCGACATCGCGGATTCCGAGCTCGACGACTTCTGGGCCGAACTGGCACCCGCGACCATCGAGGGCATGCTCGGCGAATGGAAGGGCGGCGAATTCCAGACCGGCCACAAGATGAACGGCCAGCTGGAAAAGGCCGGCTGGTACGGCAAGACCTTCAAGTCCGCCCGCGACGTGCAGCCGCTGGTCTGCCTGGACGCCGACGGCAATAAGTTCTCCAACGTGGAGATGGGTAAGGGCGAGGCGAGCCTGTGGCTGGAGGACTTCCGCGGAGAGGTCACCGCCACAATGGTTTACGACGGCCAGCCGGTGCACGACCACTTCAAGAAGATCGACGACGACGCCGTGATGGGCATCATGAACGGCAAAGGCGTGCGGGATAACGGCAAGTACTACTACTTCTACCTGGAACGCGAGTAGGTCTGGGCGCTCGAGTGTGCCTTCGTGCCGCCGAGTGTGAATTGACGGCGTTGAGTGTGCATCCAGGGCGGCGACGCGCCGTGCGAACCCGCCGTGGCCTCACACTCAATGCCCAGGCTTCACAGTCGGTGGCTAAGGGCTAGGCAGCCCGAGCTAGCCCGCCGGGTTGCGACCCGTGAACGCGACCAATTGTTCGAGCGCGCCGGCATCTTCGGGGACGTCGACCGGGTCGTCGAATCCGGCCTGACCGCGTAGCTCCGGCCTGATGATCTGGCGCGCCAGGCCCAGCACGTATTCGGACAACGGCTCGGGCGCATTGATGTCGTGCCCCACCGCGGCGGCGTAATCCCAAGCGTGGACCAGGAATTCGATCGACAGGATGCCGCACGCGCTTTTGGCGGGGATCTCGCCCTTGCCGAACGGGACCGAGCCGTCCAGGCCATGGCGGTGCCAGGCGTCCAGCGCGGGCCGGGCCGCGGCGATCACCTGACGTTCCACCGAATCGCCCTCGTCGCGCTCCGGGATCTGGGCGCCGACCATGCCGCCGAGCGCCGAGATCGAGTTCAGCAGATGCCCGGTCAGCGCTGAGACGTCGAATTCCGTGCACGGCGTCCGTCGCGACAGATCGTCGGCGGCGATGGTGTGCACCACGCGCTGCAGCACCCCCAGCGTGTCCTCGGCGCTGTGTAGCTCGTCGGTGGGCGGGGAATGCGGTCCGGGTCGCAAGTCAGGAGCCATATTCGCCACGCTACGGTCTCGATATGGCGCAAGCATACGAATCCGTCACCGTCGAGACGAAAGACCACGTCGCCCAGGTGACGCTGATCGGGCCGGGCAAGGGCAATGCGATGGGACCGGCGTTCTGGTCGGAGCTGCCCGAACTGTTCGCCGCGCTGGACGCCGAACCCGAGGTGCGGGCCATCGTGCTGACCGGCTCGGGCCGCAACTTCAGCTACGGCCTGGACGTGCCGGCGATGGGCGGCTCGTTCACGCCGCTGCTGTCCGGCGACGCGCTGGCCGGACCGCGCGCGGTCTTCCACCGCGAGGTCAAGCGCATGCAGGCCGCGATCACCGCGGTCGCCGACTGCCGCACCCCCACCATCGCCGCGGTGCACGGCTGGTGCATCGGCGGCGGCGTCGACCTGATCTCGGCGGTCGACATCCGCTACGCCAGCGCCGACGCCAAGTTCTCGGTGCGTGAGGTCAAGCTGGCCATCGTCGCCGACGTCGGCAGCCTGGCCCGCCTGCCGATGATCCTGAACGACGGACACCTGCGCGAGCTGGCGCTGACCGGCAAGGACATCGACGCGGCCCGCGCCGAGAAGATCGGTCTGGTCAACGACGTGTACGCCGACGCCGACGCCACCCTGGCCGCCGCACACGCCACCGCCGCGGAGATCGCCGCCAATCCCCCGCTGACCGTGCACGGCATCAAGGACGTGCTCGACCAGCAACGAACCGCGGCCGTCTCGGAGAGCCTGCGGTACGTGGCCGCCTGGAACGCGGCCTTCCTGCCGTCGAAGGACCTGACCGAGGGCATCTCGGCGACCTTCGAAAAGCGGCCGCCGCAGTTCACCGGCGAGTAGTCCCGCGCCACGTACCCTCGCTGAGGTGACGACACCAGACGGCAAGATCCGCCTCCCGGCCGACCTGGACTCCGTGACGACGATCGGCGCCGAGGACCACTCCGAAATCGACAGCGCCGCCGTCGACCGGATCTGGCAGGCCGCCCGGCATTGGTACCAAGCCGGCTTCCACCCCGCCATCCAGCTGTGCATCCGCCGGCACGGCCGCGTCGTGCTGAACCGGGCGATCGGCCACGGTTGGGGCAACGCCCCCAGCGACCCGCCCGACGCGGAGAAGATCGTCGTCACCCCCGACACACCGTTTTGTGTGTATTCGGCGGCCAAGGGCATGGCGGCGACCGTCGTGCACATGCTCGTCGAGCGCGGCGTGTTCTCGCTCGACGACCGGGTGTGCGAATACATCCCGACGTTCACCAGCCACGGCAAGCACCGGATCACCATCCGGCACGTGCTGACGCACAGCGCCGGACTGCCCTTTCCCACCGGGCCCCGACCCGACGTCACCCGCGCCGACGACCACGAGTACGCGCAGCAGAAGCTAAGCGAGTTGCGGCCCCTCTACCGTCCGGGGCTGATGCACATGTACCACGCGCTGACCTGGGGTCCGCTGGTGCGCGAGATCGTCTACGCGGCCACGGGCAAGGAGATCCGCGAGATCCTGGCCACCGAGATCCTCGACCCACTCGGCTTCCGCTGGACCAACTTCGGCGTCGCCAAGCAGGACGTCCCGTTGGTCGCGCCCAGCCACGCCACCGGGCGTACGCTCCCGCCGGTGGTCGCCCAGATTTTCCGCAAGGCGATCGGCGGGACCGTGCACGAGATGATCCCGTACACGAATTCGCCGATGTTCTTGACCACCATCATTCCGTCGTCCAACACGGTGTCGACCGCGCAGGAGATGTCGCGGTTCGCCGAGATATGGCGCCGCGGAGGCGAACTCGACGGTGTGCGGGTGATCAGCCCGGAGACCATGTACGGCGCGGTGACCCAATGCCGAAGGCTACGACCGGATTTCGCGGTCGGGCTGCAGCCGGCCCGCTGGGGTACCGGCTACATCCTCGGCACAAACCGGTGGGGGCCGTTCGGGCGTAACGCGCCGCACGCGTTCGGCAACCTGGGCCTGGTTAACATCGCCATCTGGGCCGACCCCGAGCGCGGCCTGTCGGCCGGCGTGGTGAGCAGCGGCAAACCCGGGCGCGATCCCGAGGCCCGCCGGTACACCGCCCTGCTGGACACGATCACCGCCGAAATCCCATCCGGTTGACGACGACGGCAGTGGGAACACTGCCCTCATGGCTACCTATCGAGTGCTCGACCCGAAGGGCGAGGTCGTCGCGACCAAAGACATCGAAAGCGCCGACGACGCACACGCGTGGTTCGTCGACCAGAAGGCCGACAACAGCGAGCTCGGCTGGCGCATGGAAGTCGAACACGACGGCGAGTGGCATTTCTTCGACGACACCGAGGGCGACCGAAGCTAGGTGTTTGTCCCCCGGCTGGCGGGGCAACCAACAACGCATGGACTCGCAACGCTTCCGCAAGCTGCTGGACGCACCGGGGCCGTTCGCTTCGGTCTACTTCGATGACTCACATGACACCCATGACGCCGAGGCGCAACTCGAGCTCAAGTGGCGGGCGATCAAAGAAGAACTGGAACGCTCACACGCCGCAGCGACGGTCGTCGACCAGATCGAGGACGCGATCAAGAACCTGCGGCCGCCGATCGGCCGCAGCGGGCGGGCGGTGATCGCCAGCGCCGACGGCGTGGTGATCAACGAACATTTGGCCCGACCCGCCGCGACCGATGTCGTCCGGGTATCCGAATTGCCTTATCTGGTACCGATTCTCGAGCAGAGCTTCGATCATCCCGATTATGTGCTGGCGGTCGTCGATCACAGCGGTGCCGACATCACCACCCACATCGGCGGAACGCTGCGCGACGAGACCGTGGACGGTGGTGGTCATCCCGTGCACAAAGCCGCCGGTGCGGAGACCGCGGACTACGGCGATCCCCAGTTGCGCACCGAAGAGGCCGCACGCAAGAACCTGCGCGCCGTCGCCGACCGCGTCGCCGAACTGGCCGACGACAAGGCCATCGAGGTGATCTTTGTGGTGGGCGAGGTGCGCTCGCGATCCGACCTGCTGGCCGAGTTGCCGGAACGGTTACGCGAGCGCACGGTGGCACTCGAGGTGGGAGCCCGGCACAGCGGGCACGACTTCGGTGAGATCGAGCAGGCCATCGAAGCGGAGTTCGTCAAGCGCCAGCTGCGCACCATCGACGATGCCGCGCAGCGCTTCACCGCCGAGATCGGGCGGCAGTCCGGGCTGGCGGCTGAGGGCTTGGGCGCGGTCTGCTCGGCGCTGCGTCAGGGCGCCGTGGAGACGCTGATCATCGGTGACATCGGCGACGCGACCGTCGTCGCCGACGAAGGCCTGACGACGCTCGCTCCCAACGAGAACGTGTTGTCCGAGCAGGGCGCCGCTCCCGCCAAGACGCTGCGGGCCGACGAGGCGCTGCCGTTCTCGGCGATCTCGGTGGGCGCCGCCCTGGTGCGCACCGACGAGCGCATCTCCCCGGCCGACGGGGTGGGCGCGGTGCTGCGCTACGCACCCACGCTGCACCAGAGCGTTGAGTGATCAGGAGCGGTGGCGGAGGGATTTGAACCCCCGGACGGTTTTAGCCGTCTCTCGCTTTCAAGGCGAGTGCATTAGGCCGCTCTGCCACGCCACCGCTGATCAGGGTAGCGGGACTCGGTAGCGTGGCCACCATGCGCGCCATCGTCGCCGAATCTTCCGATCAACTCTCCTGGCAGGACGTGCCCGACGTTTCCGCCGGGCCCGGTGAGGTCTTGGTCAAGGTCGCCGCCGCCGGCGTGAACCGCGCCGACCTGCTGCAGGCGGCCGGCAAGTACCCGCCCCCGCCGGGGGCGAGCGAGATCATCGGCATGGAAGTGTCCGGCGTCATCAGCGAGGTCGGCGCCGACGTGACGGGATGGTCTGTCGGACAAGAGGTTTGCGCGCTGCTCGCCGGGGGTGGTTACGCCGAGTACGTCGCCGTCCCCGCCGGCCAGCTGCTGCCGATTCCCGACGGCGTCGACCTGGTGGACGCGGCCGGGCTGCCCGAGGTGGCCTGCACGGTGTGGTCGAACCTGGTGCTGACGGCACACCTCGGCAAGGGCCAGCTGCTGCTGATGCACGGCGGGGCCAGCGGCATCGGAACGCACGCGATCCAAATCGCCCGGGCGCTGGGTGCGCGGGTGGCCGTCACCGCCGGATCGCAGGAAAAGCTGCAGACCTGCCGCGACCTGGGCGCCGAGATCACCATCAACTACCGCGACGAGGACTTCGTCGCCCGGCTGCAGGAGCACGGCGGCGCCGACGTGATCTTCGACATCATGGGCGCCTCCTATCTGGACCGCAACATCGACGCCCTGGCCACCGACGGGCAGCTCGTCATCATCGGCATGCAGGGCGGCATCAAGGGCGAGCTCAACATCGGCAAGCTGCTCGCCAAGCGGGCGCACGTCATCGGCACCACGCTGCGCGGGCGGCCAGTCAGCGGCCCGAACAGCAAGAGCGAGATCGTCGCGGCCGTGACGGCCAAGGTGTGGCCGATGATCGCCGACGGCCGGGTCCGCCCGATCATCGGCGAGCGGATGCCCATCGAGCAGGCCGGCGCCGCGCACCGGAAGCTGGCCGACGGAGAGGTGCACGGCAAGGTCGTGCTGACCGTCTAGAACCGGGCCGGGCTCAACCCAGCGAGGCCAGCGCGCGGACCAACTGGTCGACTTCGGCCGTCGTCGAGTAGTGCGCCAGGCCGACGGTGACCGCGCCGCCAACGTCGTTGACGCCCAATACGTCCAGCGCGCGGGAACTTTCGTTGGTGACGGCCAGAATTCCGTTGTCCGCCAACCGCTGCACGACGCGTTCGGCGGGCACGCCGTTCAACGCGAAACTGACCACCGGGATGCGCACCTCGGGACGGCCGATCACCATCACCAACGGCAGCGAGCGCAACGACACCATCAGGTAGTCGTAGATCCGGTTCAGGTACGCCGTGGCGGATTGCATCGACACCGCCAGGCGTTCGCGCCGGTTGCCGCGGGCGGATTCGTCGAGCGAGGCCAGGTACTCGATGCTGGCCACCACCCCGGCCAACAGACCGAACTGGTGCGCGCCGATCTCGAGGCGCGCCGGCCCGGTCGCTTTAGGATCCGGCGAGATGGAACTGAACGAGTTGAGCAGCGCCGGATCGCGGAACACCATGGCCCCGATCGGCGGACCGCCCCACGCCGCGGCATTCACCGCCACCACGTCGGCGTCGGTCTCCTTCACGTCAAGCAACCGGTAGGGCGCCGCGGCGGAATGGTCGACCACCACCAGGCCGCCGACATCGTGCACCAGCTTGGTCATCGCGCGCAGGTCGGTGACCGTGCCCAGCGTCGCGGAGGCCGAGGCGACGGCGACCAGCCGGGTCGACTTGCCGATCAGGCCCTCCCACTGCCACGTCGGCAGCTCACCCGTCTCGATGTCGATCTCGGCCCACTTGACCTTGGCGCCGTAGCGGTGCGCCGCGCGCAGCCACGGGGCGATGTTCGCCTCGTCGTCCAGGCGGCTGACGATGACCTCGTAGCCCAGGCCGGCCCGCGACGACGACGCCTCGGCCAGCGCTGAGAGCAGGATCGCCCGATCGGCGCCCAGCACGACGCCGGCGGGTTCCACGTTGAACAGATCGGCCACCGCCGCCCGCGCCGCCTCGAGAACGGCGGCACTGCGCTGCGCCGACGGGTGGGCGCCCACGGTGGTGGGACCGGACCGGCGGAAGGCGGTCGACACGGTCGTCGCGACGGAATCGGGAACCAGCATCCCGCTCGGGGCGTCGAAGTGTACCCACCCGTCACCCAGCGACGGATGTAGTCCGCGCACCCGGGCGACGTCGTATGCCATGTGGGCCACCTTAAAGCTTCCGCTTTTTGCGAAACTGTGACGGTAGCGGGTGCCACAGACGTTCCGGCCAGTCGGTGGCCTCCCGAGCCAGGGCACCCGGCCAGCCATACTAGTCGAGTGGGGCTCTGGTTCGGAACGCTCATTGCATTGTTCTTGCTGATAGCGCCCGGGGCGATCATCGCACGTATCAGTCAGTTGTCGTGGCCCGTCGCTGTCGCGGTCGGCCCGGCACTGACCTACGGCATGGTCGCCCTTGCCATTATTCCGTTTGGTGCCATCGGGATTCCGTGGAACGGGTGGACGGCGCTGGCGGCGCTGGTGGTGGTGTGCCTGCTGATGACCGGTTTAGCGCTGCTGCTCGCCCGCTACCGCGACCGCGACGCCGAGGCCCGCGCGATCAGCCGGTGGCCGGCCATCACGGTGGGGGCCGGGGTGGCGCTGGGGTCCATGCTCGTCATGTGGGCCGCCTACCGCGGGCTGGCCGCCCATTGGCAGACCATCCCGAGCACCTGGGACGCCGTCTGGCACGCCAACGAGGTGCGGTTCATCCTGGACACCGGCCAGGCGTCGTCGACGCACATGGGCGAGCTGCGCAACGTCGAGACCCACAAGACGCTGTACTACCCGTCGGTGTTCCACGCGCTGATCGCGGTGTTCTGCCAGCTGACCGGGGCGGCGCCCACGACCGGCTACACGCTGAGCTCGGTTGCCGCATCGGTGTGGCTGTTTCCCACCAGCGCGGCGATGCTGACCTGGCATCTGCTGCGGGCGCGCACCACCGAGTGGCGCTGCGCCGGGGCGGCGGCCACCGCGGCCGCGCTGTCGGCGTCGTTCACCGCGATCCCCTACGTCGAATTCGGCGTCGCCGCGATGCCCAACCTGGCCGCCTACGGGGTCGCGGTGCCCGCGTTCGTCCTGATCACCTCCACGCTGCGACACCGCGACCGCATCCCGGCGGCCGTGCTGGCCTGGGTGGGGGTCATGTCCGTGCACATCACCGGCGGCGTGATCGTGTTGTTGTTCCTGGTGGCCTGGTGGGTGATCGACGTGTTGTGGCATCCGGTGCGCGGCAGGCTGGCCGATTTCATCGCGCTGGCCTGCGTCGCGGTGCTGACCGGACTGATCCTGCTGCCGCAGTTCATCAGCGTCCAGGGACAGGAAGACATCATCGCCGGGCACTCGTTTCTGACCCACCTCAGCAAAAAGCGGGGATTGTTCGACGCGGTCTTCCAGCACTCCCGGCACCTCAACGACTTCCCGTACCAGTACGGGCTCATGGCGCTCGCGATCCTCGGCGGACTGGTCTTCGCCTACAAGAGGATCTGGTGGCCACTGGCGGTCTGGCTGCTGCTCGTGGTGGTCGACGTCGACGCCGGGACGCCGCTCGGCGGTCCGGTCGGTGCGGTGGCCGGGATGTTCGGCGAGTTCTTCTACAAAGATCCGCGCCGGATCTCGGCGGCCATCACCCTGCTGCTCGAGCCGATGGCCGGCGTCGCGCTGTTCACGATCGTCGTCGGCGTCGTGGGCGTCGCGAAACGAGTGGCCGCCAGGGTCAGACCGTCCCTGGCCAGCGATCGGCGCCTGGGGCCGGTCCCGGTGTGGATCGCCGCCACCGCGACGCTACTGGTGGTGGCCGCCGTGCTCACCGGGCGTCACTACCTCTATCGGCACATAGTGTTGTTCGGCGACAAGTACGACTCGGTGATGATCGACCAGCGCGATCTGATGGCGATGGCCTATCTGGCCAAGCTGCCCGGCGCGCACGAGACGTTGATCGGCAACGCCAACACCGACGGCACGGCCTGGATGTACGCCGTCGCCGATCTGCATCCGCTGTGGACGCACTACGACTACCCGCAACAGATGGGCCCGGGTCCCAACCGGTACATTTTCTGGACCTCGGCCCGCAAAGGCGATTCAGATCCGCGGGTCCTCGAGGCGATTAAAGCGCTCAATATTCGGTACATCTACACGAGCTCGCCGACTGTCCGGGGGTTCGCCGTACCCGAAGGACTAGTGTCACTGGATAAGTCGAAGTCGTGGGCGCTGATCTACGACAATGGCGGTGCCCGAATTTATGAATGGCGCGGAAACGGCGCGACGCCCCACTCATAGTCCACAAAGGATGGTGAAGAGTTGAGTACCCGCAACGATGACGACGGCGTCGAGATCATCGGCGGCGTCGACCCGCGGATGATGGCACTGGCCGAGGACGACGGCGCCGACGAGCGTTCCCTGACCGATCTGGTCGAGCAGCCCGCCAAGGTGATGCGGATCGGGACCATGATCAAGCAACTGCTCGAGGAGGTGCGCGCCGCACCGCTCGACGAGGCCAGCCGTAACCGGCTGCGCGAGATCCACGCGACCAGCATCCGGGAACTGGAGGAGGGCCTGGCGCCGGAGCTGCGCGAGGAGCTGGACCGCCTGACCCTGCCCTTCAACGAGGACGCGGCGCCGTCCGACGCCGAATTGCGGATCGCGCAGGCACAGTTGGTCGGCTGGCTGGAAGGACTGTTCCACGGCATCCAGACCGCGCTGTTCGCCCAGCAGATGGCCGCCCGCGCGCAGCTGGAAAAGATGCGCCAGGGCGCGCTGCCGCCGGGCATGGGTAAGCCGGGCGGCGCGCCCGGGCACGGTCAGTACCTGTAAGCGAACTCGAGTAGTTGACGGTGTCGGGTCCTCACATCGAGACGCACAACGCATGGGTGGAATTTCCCATCTTCGATGCGAAGTCGCGTTCGTTGAAGAAGGCCTTCCTCGGCAAGGCCGGCGGCACGATCGGCCGCAACAGCTCCAACGTCGTTGTGGTCGAAGCGTTGCGCGACATCACCATGTCCCTCGAGCTGGGCGACCGGGTGGGGCTGGTGGGCCACAACGGCGCGGGCAAATCGACTCTGCTGCGCCTACTTTCGGGCATCTACGAACCCACCCGCGGATGGGCGACGGTCACCGGCCGGGTCGCGCCGGTCTTCGATCTCGGGGTCGGCATGGACCCCGAGATCTCCGGCTACGAGAACATCATCATTCGCGGCCTGTTCCTGGGCCAGACGCGAAAGCAGATGCTGTCCAAGGTCGATGAGATCGCCGAGTTCACCGAACTGGGCGACTACCTGTCGATGCCGCTGCGCACCTATTCCACCGGCATGCGGGTTCGGCTGGCGATGGGCGTGGTCACCAGCATCGACCCCGAGATCCTGCTGCTCGACGAGGGCATCGGCGCGGTGGACGCCGACTTCTTGAAGAAGGCGCAGTCGCGGTTGCAGAGTCTGGTGGAGCGTTCCGGAATCCTGGTGTTCGCCAGCCATTCCAACGAATTCCTGGCCCGGTTGTGCAAGACGGCGATGTGGATCGATCACGGCGTCATCCGCATGTCGGGCGGCATCGAGGACGTGGTGCGCGCGTACGAAGGCGAAGACGCGGCCCGGCACGTCCGCGAGGTGCTCGAAGAGACGCAGCAAGCGAGTCGGGTCGAGACACCCCTGGCCCAAAGAGCATCCGGGGATGAGTGAGACCGTCTTCGCCGTCGTCGTCACCCATCGGCGCCCCGACGAGCTGGCCAAGTCGCTCGATGTCCTGAGCACGCAGACCCGGCTGCCCGATCACCTGATCGTGGTGGACAACGATTTTTCCGGCGACGACCGGGTGCGCGACCTGGTGGCCGGCCAGCCTATCCCCACCACCTACCTGGCTTCGCGCCGAAACCTGGGCGGCGCAGGGGGTTTCGCGCTCGGCATGCTGCACGCGCTGGCCCAGGGCGCCGATTGGGTGTGGCTGGCCGACGACGACGGGCGCCCGCAGGATTCGGGCGTGCTGGCCACCCTGCTGGCGTGTGCCGAGAAGTACGGCCTGGCCGAGGTGTCGCCGATGGTGTGCATCCGGCCGCCCAGGATCGGCCGGAACTCATCGGATCCGCAGGGATGCAGGTAGACGGTGTCCAGGCAGGTCCCGAACGGCAGGCCGGATCGCACCAGCCGGCGGTGCAGTTCCACCTCGTCGCCGCGGATGAACAGCCGCAGATCCGGGACACCGACGGCGTCCAGGGTGGCGGCCCGAAACAACGCGCCGTTGAACAGCGACGCGATCCCGGGCAGCAGGTCCTGGCCCGCCTCGGTGCGTAATTCGCTTGTGCGCCTGCGCCATACCAGGCCGCGACGCAACGGGAACGCCAGCCGCTCCGGGTCGGCCATGTTGCACACCATCGGCGACACCTCGGCCAGGCCGTACTTCTCGGCACACGCCAGCAGGGTGGCCAGCACGCCCGAATCC
>NZ_LZKY01000425.1:0-31860 GCF_001673055.1 Mycobacterium sp. 1245801.1 | reverse complement strand
CTGGCCGCGGCGTCCGGCGCGGATCCGAGACTCGACGACCACGTGAAAATGTTGCGTGGACAGCTTCTCGATTGCGACGCGCCGGAGTACATGTCCCGAAGTCTGGCCCAGAGCATCTGCTTGGGACTGCAGGCGGCATTACTTGTGAGCCACGGTAACTCTGCCGTCACGGAGGCTTTCCTTGCGACACGCTTAAGACGTTCCTGGGGCGGTGTATTCGGGACCCTACCTGCGGGGCTGGACCTGCCCACCATTCTGCAGCGCGCCATGCCTATGGTCGGGGCGGCCGAGGGCTGAAGGGTGTGCAGGCACATACCGATTGCTAACAACGCGAGATATGATGTCGCACAACGCAATAGAGAATGCGGTGACGTTTACCGGCAAAGCCGCATATTCGATTTCCGCATATTCCCCTCCACCCGGCCGAAGCGGCTGTCAGCCTCGAGCCGGTTTAGTTGCTGAGGCGCTGAACATGCAGGGGAGCGCTTGGGGTTATGGGATGGCTGGAGTGACCCGCTGAAACTGAAATGTGTTTCTACACAATACGATAGGTACTATGCGGTAGTTTACCCGACATAACGTAGATTATCTGGCGCGAAAGTCTTTGGTTGCGTTGCTATTAGACATCTCGGACTCGTATCTTCCAGCGGATATCAGGCCGTAGAGGGGGTTGAGCTCAGCGGCGGAGCGGGTGTCGGCACCAGCGCCATCGACGTAGCGCTGTGAGGTGATCATCGATTCGTGGCCGAGTAGTTTCATCAACGCGTAAACACTCACATTCGCATTGGCGAGTTCGGTGGCGAACGTGTGCCGCAGCCCGTGCACCAGGGCACCGGACGACCGCTCGCTGTCGGCTCCGGCCTTCTTGAAGGCACGCAGGATCCGGTATTGCAGCGTGCCGCGTGTGATCCGCTCACCATTGGCACCGAGAAAGAGCGGAGCCTTTCCCGAGAAACTGGTGAACACATCCGTGCTAGGTGAACGTTTGCGTTGCTGTGGGAAGCGCGAGGCGCGGCTACTCAAATATTGCTCAAAAACGTCGAGAAGCTCTCTGCTAACAGGTATTCGGCGATCCTTATTGCCCTTGCCGTGGACATGCAGGACACCGCCGCCGTCCTCGCTACGACGGATGTCGCCGACATCTGCACTGACGAGTTCCTCAGCCCGTAGCCCGGCCAACAGGCAAGTGAAGAGAATGGCACGGTCGCGTTCGGGCCAGTCGTTGCGGCGCCCCGATCCATGATCGGCATCGATCGCAGCGACCAGATCGATGACAGTTTCGGCACGGTAGCTCTTCGGGAGAGACTTGGGCACCTTTGGGCGTCCGATGAACGGCATGGGATTGGCGTCGAGGAGTTCCGCCGTGAAGAGGTAAGTACACAGAGTATTCCACGTCGACCAGCAGCGCCGGATAGAGGCCGGAGCATGGGTTTCGGCGTAGGCGGCGAATGCCGCACGGAGCGATGATTTGTTTATCTCGCTCACTTCGAGCTGCACCACATTTTCGGCGGCGCCGGCCACGAGCCTGGCGATCGCTTCGAAATCTTGACGATAGGCCTTCGCGGTGTGCGGTGACGGCTTCCGGATGGCGCTATCAGCCAGGAAGTCGGTGAACCATCCCGGGTAGGCAGCGGAGGATGCTTTCGGCTGCGGCTCGGCTCCAGGCACCTTGTCAGCATGGCATCACTTCATGGATACAGCAGTTATCCACGATTCAACGCAGCACTGTGTCACTAGAGCAGTGGCCAGGGAGTGTGTGTGGCGGTCACGCTCACCGATATCAGCGGGTATCCATGACCGCGCCGCCAACAGGCGATAAGTGATTCAATCCCAGTATTGCGTACCAGCTCCACAGCAGTTCAACGCGTGTGACTAGCCCACCTAACAAGGGGTTGCACCACATATGCACCACTTTGCTGTAAGCGGCAGACGTCCCTAACCGGAAGGACGACGACCCGAAACGTCAAGTGCCCCAATCATCTCCACCGGTCTGTTGGCCTCCCGGAGCGGGTGGTAAAATTTCACCCACCCTGACCAGGTATTTCGTGGCCTGGTCCTCCAGGTCCGCGGCATCACGGTCACCAACTGGGCCGTCGCCGAAACCGCGACGGTCAACGCCAGCACCACGGCCTAGTGCCTAGACCAAATCTAGTTTTTCGTAGCTCGGGGAAAATCTGCGGTCAGCAGATGGATCCGAGGGGTCAGCCCCGCCAGCGTTCCCCGAGCGCCTTCGCGGCGGTAGACACCTTCATCACCAGACGGCGCTCGCGGTGCCTTACAGGGACGAAGTGGTAATGCTGATAGAACGCCTGCGCCTCGTCATCTATCGCATCCACCACGATCAGACGACCGCCACCGATTTCGGATGCGGCAACGGCTTTCCCTAACGCATCCAGGAGCAGTTGCTCGCCGTACCCCTGCCCATGCAACACTTCATCCATGGCCAGACGAGCAATCAAGTATCCGGGGATACGGGAATACCCTCCGGCCATGGACCCCGTTACGCCGTCGTCGCTGCGTACGACCTCGGTGGGGCAGATGGCGAAATAGGCGCAGACCTTCGGTTCCCCAAGCGGGGTCCATACGTAGACATTTGCTACTCCACTGCTACCCGCGCGGCGCCCCTGTTCGAACAGCCAGGTGTTCAACGACTCCTTGCCGCAGTCAAACCCGTCCAGGGTGTGGTCGTCGTCTAGCCGCGCGGATTCGAACATGGCTAGCGCCTCTTGAACACCGCGGGCTTACGGGCGGCTGCCGCCAGTCGCGGTGCGTCGTCGGCAATGTCCAGCGACGACATCAGCTTGTCGAACTGTGCGGGCTCCATCACCGTTATCAGCTCTTGGCGCAGAATGTCCTCAGCGCGCTGCAGCGCAGCTTTTCGCACAAACTCCGAGGTCTGCTCATGCACAACGTTGGCAGCTCGTTGTATGCGGTCAACGGCCGCTTGCTCTGCGCGAAGCTCAATGCGCTTCGTCTTGACTGCCACGATGGCACCTCCCTTCTTCGCAGCCCAGTGTACGGCGAATGTACGTACACCGCTAGAGCAAGCACAAATCACTGAACCCGCGGCGTGTCCAGCTCGCTCACCGATGTGCGGGGTAGGCGCGCAAGCATCGCCGTACAAAAAGCGCGAGCCTACCCCGCACATCGGGTGAAGCAACTTCCACTTTTCGAACTGAGTCAAATGACTCAACTTTTGCAGGTGGTCACCAATTCCGCAGGTCAGGTACCCTGCCCACAGCGCCCACGGGGGCGCCCAGTCTAAATCACCATGTAACACCGTCAACGGTGATTCCCTGTTAGGAATTGGCGAACCGCCGCGAGTCGTGCGCCCGCGGACGATTGTGCTACAATGTAGCACGTGAAGACGATAGGGGTGCGGGAGCTGCGGCAACACGCGAGCAAGTATCTCGAAGAAGTAGCCTCCGGGGAATCGATCGAGATCACTGACCGCGGTCATCCCGTCGCGAGATTGGTGCCAATCAGCAGCGATCCCTGGGAGGACCTCATCAACGCCGGCGAAGTCGTCAAGGCGTTTCGTCCGATGAACACTGATGACCTCAGACCTGCGGCATACCCGCATAGCGCCTCTGAAACTCTCGAGCGACTTCGGCGCGACGAGCGCTAGCCCGTGCGGATCTATCTCGACACCTCTGCGTTAGTCAAACTTGTTGTCGCTGAGGATGAATCGCAGGCGCTAAAGAACTTCCTGCGCACACACGCTGACGACAGCTTATTCACCGCGGCCTTGGGGCGCACTGAGCTGATCCGCGCTGTGGCACCAAACGGGGCCCAGGCTATCGCTGACGCTCGAGACCTACTTAGCCGGCTGGACACCGTAACGCTGACACGCCAGCTGCTCGACGACGCGGGTACATTGCTGCCGTTGCGCTTGCGCGGCCTCGACGCGATACACCTCGCCGCGGCACAGCGAGCCGGCGATTCATTGCGCGCGGTTATCGCCTATGACGCCCGAATGCTCGCAGCCGCAGCCGACCTCGGGATCTCGACAGCGTCTCCACGCTAGAGCTTTAGCAGCCTCACACGGTGACGTGGCGCCTTCCCCCATAGCGGACCTATTTCATGGATAATGATGATTATCCATGGAATAGGCGAGAAGCGGTGGCGGGAGCAGCTGGATGGTGCTGAACACCGACATGGTGAAGCATCGGCGTGTGGGCACCGCTGGTATGGTCAGCGCAACATGACGGCCGCTCAACACGAGAGCTAGTCGGCTCTAGAGATTCGCCGCGAAACAACTCGCCGCCGATGCATGCAAGGCTGTCGCGCTCCGCGTTGCACCACACGTCATCGTTGCGGCTAATACGCTGGGATGGCCCTCATCGAAACCATATGGTGCCGACCATATTTCGTCACAGTGACGTATTCAGCACAAGCCGGTCCGCCCGTGATATGGCACAGCCTGTCCAAATAATCGCCGGCCCCCCGCCAACGCCAGTCGGGCTTGCCCGGCTTGCCGATTTGCTCGCTGACGCCGCGCCGACACTGACCGCTTGGCTAACATACGCCTAGTTTGTGGGCAAGAAGAGGGCTGCGCACCCCGATCTCGACGGCTTTCGCTATAACAGCCGATTCGCTGGCCACCCGTATTCCGCCTTGATCTCGCGGCACGCCGGCAGCGCAGAACGGCTCGGCTACTCCGTCATCTGACCGCGTGCCCGAGCCGATAACCGGCCGGTTCTCAGGCGGCATTTGGTCGACCAACTTAGACTGTCCCGCCCGAACCAGACCACCACGACAGCAGATCATTCGTCACAGTGACGAATGATCTGCTGTCGTGGACGGATTCCATGTGACGCCGGTCTACAACGACTGCACTCATCCACCGGATGACGCCGATGAGTCAAGTGCGATGCCAGAAGATGATGGACACCATCGTCATAGCCACCGGGATGCCGTTCCTTCTTGCGTTCCTAGACCAGCACATCGACCAGGTCGTCAACAAGCGGGAATTAGTGGGTTTGAGTCTGGCGAATTGGTGCGTGCCCGCTACGACCAAGCACAACGAGACGCAGTTATACGGTTACGACCAGCCGTGCTGGGCACCGTTGAATTCGTCCCGAATGAGCAAACCGGCCGGCTTTTCAAAGACCGTCTGTTGTGGACACTGCCCACCTTGAAAACCTTCGGCGATTCAGCGGACTTAGCACCGCAGCACTCCCACTACTGGTCGCTGCAAATGCGCGAATTCACGGCCAGAACCGAAGCTTTCGCGGAAGGTCCCACTGGGTTGGTGCTGGGTCACTAGGACCTCGGCCGACTTTGACTGGTCCAAGTCTGGCCGTAAGCCAACGCGCTATCTCCCACGTACCGGGGAGCGCATTATGTTCGTCTTCTGGATCTGGCTATTCAGGCGGGGACGCGATCGTTGCTCCCAGGGTCTTCAGTACCTCTTAAACCGCGCTGCATCGGCAGACCCGCATCTACGTCGCGGTAGCCGATCTTGTTGACCTGCAGCAGTTCTCCGCGCTGTCAGACCACCGTGACCGCACGGCGAGCAGGGAGGCGCCGCACACTTCGCGAATGGAGCGGCATTGCCATCAAGATTCACTGGGTTAGGTTAATCGTCGCGTGGGCGAACTGTGCTGGCCGCCCCGGGCCACCGTGCGAATGACCGCTAGCCGGCTGGCGCGAGGGCGGGAAGACGTCCGATCCTGTCGAATCGCAGCCTGCGTTCGGCGAGTCGTCGCGCGGGGTCGGTGTCTGCGAGTGCCGTGAGTTCGTTCCGGATGGCGGCGCCGACGCGCTGGCAAAAGGGCCGCGGCTCGGTCGCGGCGTCGGGGTATTCGGCGATGACGTAGTCGACGATCCCGTGTGCCAACAGGTCGGTGGACCGGACGCCTTGTTTGGCCGCCATGGTGGGTGCGTGGTCGATGTCGCGGCACAAGATCGCGCTCGCCCCCTCCGGCGGAAGCGGTGAGAGCCACCCGTGCTGAGCGGCGAGGATGCGATCGGCGGGGACCAGCGCAAGCGCTCCGCCCCCGGTGCCTTGGCCGAGAAGTATTGAGACAGTGGGCACTTCAAGTGAGACCAGCTGGGCGATGCACCTAGCGATTTCACCGGCCAGCCCGCCTTCCTCGGCTTCCCTCGACAGCGCTGCGCCGGCGGTGTCGATCACCGTGACCAATGGCAGGTTTAGGTCCGTGGCAAGGCGCATACCGCGACGGGCCTGCCGCAACGCTCCCGGGCCGAGCGGGGCGCCGGGGGTCTGGGCGTAGCGATCCTGCCCGAGGAGCACGCAGGGCATGTCTCCGAAACGGGTCAGCGCCAGCAGCAGTCCAGGATCGTTCTCGCCCTGTCCGGTGCCGTTGAGTGTCAGCACGCCAGTGACGGCATGGTCGAGGAGCTCGCGAACGCCCGGTCGCTCGGGGCGGCGGGAAGCCGTCACCGACTGCCACGCCGGGATGTCGGCCGGCTCTGCATGCACTGCTACCGGCGAGGTGGTGGTACGGCGGCCGCGTGCGATGATAGCCAGCGCTCCATTCACCATCCCGGCGAGTTCTTCCAGTGGCGCAACCGCGTCCACCAGCCCGCAATGGTAAAGGTTTTCGGCGGTTTGGACGCCGGCGGGAAACGGGTGGCCGTAGAGCGTTTCGTAGACACGCGGGCCGAGAAAGCCGATCAGGGCGCCGGGTTCGGCGAAGGTGACGTGCCCCAGTGACGCCCATGACGCGAACACCCCTCCGGTGGTGGGGTCGCGTAGGTAGACCAGGTACGGCAGGTGCGCGGATTTGTGGGCGACGACGGCGGAGGTGATCTTGACCATCTGCACGAACGCGGTGGTTCCTTCCTGCATCCGGGTACCGCCGGATGTCGGGAACGCCAGCAACGGCAGCCGCTCCGCGGTGGCCCGCCGAATCGCGGTCGTGAGGCGATCGCTGGCCGCTACTCCGATCGAGCCGCCGAGAAAACCGAAGTCGCACAACAACATTGCACAACGGCGACCGAGGATTGTTGCGACGCCGGTGATTACGGCCTCATCGAGCCCCGTCTTGGCCCGCGCACGCGCTAAATCTGCGGCGTACTCGGGGTCGGCCGCCACCTCGATGGGCGGCTGGTCCCAGGATTGCCACGATCCCGGATCGGTGACCAGCGCGACGACGTCGTGCGCACCCAGCCGGCTCATCGTTGCTCGCCCGACATCGTCGCGATCAGGCCATTGTCGGCACCCAGCACCGGCGGAGCGGTGTGTTGCCGGCGGGTCCGTTCGGATCCGTCGGTGTCGAAGAACCGCAACGGCGGGCCCGGTAGGGCAATGACTCCCAACGTGGCGTGCTCGACCTCGATGAGCAGCCCCTGGGAGCGGGTTTGCGCCCACTCATAAACCTCTCGGATACTTCGAATCCGACCGGCGGGCACCCCAACTGCCTCCAGCTTGGCCAGCAGTTCGCCGGTCGGGTAGAGCGCGAACGATGCCTGGACCATCTCGTTCACCCGCTTGCTGTTGGCCACCCGCTGCGGGTTCGACGCCATTCCCGGCGCCGCGGGATCGAAGCCGAATCCCGTGCAGAACCTTCGCCACAGTCCCTCGCTGCCGACCGCGATCTGCACGGCGCCGTCGGCGGTCTCAAAGGCTCCGTACGGGCAGATCGACGGATGATGGTTGCCGGTGGGCTGACCGACCTCGCCGCCGACGGTCCACTTGGTGCCCTGAAACGCGTGCACTCCCACCACGGCGGCGAGCAGCGACGAGCGCACCACCTGGCCGCGCCCGGTGCGTTCGCGCTCCAGCAGCGCGGCGAGGATTCCGAAGGCGCCGTACATGCCCGCCAGCAGGTCAGCGATGGGCACGCCGACCCGCTGAAGGTCATCGGGTCCCGAGCCCGTCACCGACATCAACCCCGCCTCGCCCTGGGCGATCTGGTCATAGCCGGGCCGTGCCGCCTCGGGTCCGTCATGGCCGAAACCGGTGATGGACAACACGACCAGCCGCGGATTGATTTCGGCGAGGTGTTGTAGCGAAAAGCCAAGCCGATCAAGGACGCCGGTACGAAAGTTCTCGATCAGCACGTCGGCTCGGCGAAGCAAGGCGCGCAGTGCGGCCTTGCCGGCGGCGTCTTTGAGATCGAGGGTCACCGACCGTTTGTTGCGGTTCGCGCAGAGAAAGTAGGTGGACTCCCGGTCACCGGTGGCCGGTTCCACGAACGGTGGCCCCCAACCGCGGGTGTCGTCACCACCCATCGGGTTCTCCACCTTGATCACGTCGGCGCCGAGGTCGCCCAGCATCATCGCCGCGTGCGGTCCCGCCAGGGCGCGGGTGAGATCGACGACGAGCAGGCCCGCAAGTGGTCCGGGCGGTTCGGATCGCGTAGAGGTTGGGATTGTGGATGCCATGACACCGCCTTGGCCTAGTGACCTAGTGGACTATCCAATTATCGAACCAAACCTGACCTGCGGTGTCAAGCGTTTTGCAAGAGGAAGTGGGACCGAGCCCGCTCAGTCGGGCAGGGCGTGCCTGCGGGTCTCGGGCGCCAGCCGCACCATGGCGATACCGAGGACGAAGACAACGGCGGTGAGGCTGATGGGGATCGTCAGCGAGCCGGTGGCATGGATGCCGTAACCGATGAGGAAGGTGCCGATCGCGGCGAACCATCGGGAGAACGTGGTCGCGAAGGCGAACGCGGTGGCCCGCATCCGCGTGGGATATTGCTCGGGAAGCCAAATCGTGAAGACGGCGAAGTTGGCACCGCCCAAGCCCAGGATCGGCAGGAATACGAAGGCGAGCGCGATCGACTGGAGCGGGTAGGCCACCCCGTAGGTGCCCACGGCGCCGATGACCATCAGCCCGAACAACGCTGCCAACGTCCGGCGGCGCCCATACCGGTCGGCCAGGCGGGGGACGATGAAGCAGCCGATGATCGTGAATGCGGCAACCGTCATCGCGGAGATACCGGCAAGGCGTACCGCGGCGTCCTGCCCGTAGCCGGCATGGTGGGCCAGCGTGGTCATGGCCGTGGGGACGTAGGTGGCTCCGGCCCACAGTCCGATCACGCAGACCGCGAGCAGCAGCAGGTTGCCCAGGGTGCGCGCCCGGTAAGGCGGGGTGAGGATCTCGATGACGGGTTGCCAGAACGAGCGCCGATGCGCGTCGTCGGCGGCCTGTTGCCAGCGCTCCGGCTCGGGCGTTGTACGGCGGATGATGAAAACCGCTAGGGCGGGAATCCCGCCGACGAGGAACATGCCCCGCCAGCCGAGTTGCGGTCCGGCCACCAGGTATAGCGCCGACACCACCAGTACACCCACGTACGCCGCCGAGTGCATGGCACCGCCGAACCGAGCGCGCACCCGCTCAGGCAACACCTCGGCCAACAGCGTCCCGGCCATGGCCCATTCACCACCGACGCCAATGGCCGTGAGGAATCGATAGCCATTCCACTCCCATACGTTGCTCGCGGTGCCGGCGAGGGCGGTGAAGATTCCGTACATGAGGATGGAGGTGGTCATGGCCGGCTTTCGTCCGAAGCGGTCCGCAATCGGTCCCCAAATAGCCGCACATCCCCAGCCCAGCAGGAATATGGCGGCGCTGATTTGCCCGTACCAGCCGACGTTGGCGGGCGTGGCCTCGATGCCCGCGCGCGGGAGCAGGGTGGCCATCGTGGGGGCGAGGACAAGGCCGAAGACGGTCCAGTTGAAGCCGTCCATGGCCCAACCGCCGAACGACCCCCAGAAGGCGCGCTGCTGGGCTTTGGTCAACCGGACGGGCTTGACGTTGTGGCCTGCGGTGCCGGCGTCATTGATGTGGGACCGATTTTGGCTGAGCGTCACGGTGGATCTCGATTCCTGGGTCGCGCTCCGGTGATGAAAACCGGCCTGTCCGGTACCGCCGCGGGGTCGCAGCACCTAGTGGCGTATTGGTCTAGTCAGTAAACCAGTGCGCCGCATCACTGTCAAATGCCCCATGTGGCGACAGCCACACCGGCACAGGCGGGCGCTATGGTTGGTGGAGAGAGTAGGTGAGTGAGTGGTTGAGCAACTTCGCCCCGTGACGCGTCCTCGGCTATACGAAGTCATCGTGGAGCAGCTGTGCGCGTACATGGCCGACAAAGACATGACCCCCGGGGACCGCTTGCCCGCCGAGCGGGATCTTGCTGCCAAACTCGGCGTCAGCAGGGCTTCGCTCAGCCAGGCGTTGGTGGCGCTCGAGGTCCAGGGCGTGCTGTCGGTCCGGCACGGCGATGGCGCCATCCTTGTCCGCCGCCCGACCGAAGAGCGCGCCATCGAGGCGCTGCGAGAACACGCCGACCGGCTTCCCGACGTGATCGAGGCCCGAGAGGCTCTCGAGGTAAAGCTCGCTGCCCTGGCCGCCTCCCGGCGTAGCGAGGCGGACATGGCCGCGATCGACGCGGCGGTCGCGCGGATGCAGGCGGAGATCGATGCGGGCGACAGGGGAGTCGTCGGCGACGAAATGTTCCACGAGGCCATCACCGCCGCGGCGCACTCGTCGCTTCTAGCCAAGCTGATGCGCGAAATCGCCGGCTTCATAAAGGAAACCCGCATCGAGTCGCTGTCGCAGGAGAACCGGCCGCGGGTCTCGCTGGAGGGCCATCGTCGGATCGCCGATGCCGTGCGTCGCCAGGATCCACAAGAGGCCTCCCGGGCGATGGCCGAGCATATTCAGTTGGTTTCCGACGTCGCCCTGCTGCGCGGCTGCGAGTGATCTGCGGCTGTATCGAGGCCAAATCTGCTCGCCGTTTCGGTTGCGCAAAGGTACAGCAGTCTAGCCGCGACGCGAAGGCCGACAGCGCCTGGTTGGCTTTAGTGTTGACTGCCATGGGCGGGCTGAACAAATACGTGAAGCGCTGGCGTACAGCCCTTGTGCTTGCCAGGGCTCCCGGCGATCTTGTCATTGATCGTGCCGACTGCATGAACCTATCCGACTCGCACGTGAGGGAGAGCTCAGATGCCCACTCGGCACACCAGACACCTGCGCCTGCTGGGTACCGACGAGAGCTCGCGAGTATGGTGGCGCCAAAACCGAACGATGGCGAGACCACCAGCGCCGCAGGGTCGTTGGCACCCGGAGGTGACGATGGCGCCCGATCCGGCTCTGCTGCAACGCCTGACGACGCCGAGCGCACCATCGTCGTAGCGCGCCCCAAATCGCACGCCGATGAAGAGCGCACTGTTGTGGTGGATAAGATGCCATCGCTTGGGGATCCGGATCGAACCCTTGCGGCAGCCACATCGACGGAGCCACAACGCATTAACGACGCCGCTCACCCAGGCGCAGGGCCCGCGCGGTACACCAGACGGGTCGACTTCCGATGCTCAGGACGAGCAAACCGTCTACCAGCAACCCGCCGTCCCCGCCAAACGTGACCTCGAATAAGTTGGCGCCGCGAATCCTGGCAGCAGTGATCGAATTCGCCTTTGGCGACCTGGAGCGTGAGCAGCGCCGCGTCGGCGAGCCACTTCGAGGCGAGTTGGCCGGCTTGAATTGACCGGTTGGCGCAGCGCCAGGATCGGCGCTGGCGAATCGTCCGGGCCAACCAGCTCAGGCAGAAAGCTCCTGGCTGATTGACCATTCGAACGCGCTCGCGGTCGACCGCGCACCCTGGGAGGCTTTCGAACGGTTCGGCTCGCCGAGCTGCGCCAGGAGCCGCCCTGCGGCGATCACGACGTCGGCGAATACCGCCGGAGTTAGGTATCGGGGTTGCAGCGCAAACAGCAGGTCCTCGGTGGAGGCGTTGCCGCTTGCTCCCGGCGCGAAAGGACAACCCCCCAGACCACCGAGCGCTCCGTCGACCATGGTGGCGCCTGCTCGGATAGCGGCCAGGGTGTTGGCGACTCCCATGCCCCACGTGTCGTGCCCGTGGAAGACGATCCCGTGATACGGCGCAACGTCGCCAACGAGTTCGACGAGCTGCTGCACGTCGTCGGGCGTGGCCTGGCCGAGCGTGTCACACAGCACCACACTTGCGACGGCCGCCGCGCGCTCGTCGGTGACCAGGTCGAGCACGCGCTGCGGATCGACGGCGCCGCTGTACGGGCAGGTGAACGCGGTGGCCAGGGTCAGCTGTAGCTGGCCACCGGCGGCCGTGACAAGGTCGACGGCCTCCGGAAGGGCAGCCATGCTGTCAGCGGTGGTGCGTCCGACATTGGCACGGTTGTGTTCGTCGCTGACCGACACGCAGTATTGGAAATTGCGTGCGCCCGCCTCGATCGCGCGGGCGATGCCTCGCGGCGTAGCCGTCCACACCCAGCACCGTTGCAGCTCCCCGGGAGTCAGTGACGCGATGACGTCGAGGGTGTTTGCCATGGGTGGCACCAAGTCGGGTCGTGCCATCGCGCCGATCTCGATTGCATCGATGCCCGAGGCCAAGAGGAGTCGTGCCAACTCGACTTTTCGCTCCGTGTCGAGGGGCTTGCCGGTGAGTTGCAGGCCATCGCGCAGGGTGACGTCACGGAGTTGGACTGAGGGGTTCATCTGGCCACCTCCGGGGTGTCGAGTCCGGCGAGGCGCAGATCGGTGTCCAAAACGCCCAGGATCTCCTCGGTGTGTTCGCCCAGATCCGGTCCGAGGCTTTGTATTTCACGCGGGCCGTCGCCGATGCGCGGCACAATGCCCGGGAATGCGACGTCGGGCAGGATCTCGGTGCCGGTGGATACGGGCATGCGCTGGATCATGCCGCGCGCCAGAAACTGTTCGTCGGCGGCGATGTCGGGCGCGGTGTTGATCGGACCGGCGGGAACGTCGGAGGCGTCCAGCGCGGCGAGCACGTGATCGGCGGGCAGTTGCGCCGTCCACCGGCCGATCACGTCGTCGAGTTCGTCGCGCGCCTCCCAGCGCTGCGCGTTGTTGCTCAGCCGCGCGGCGTCGGCCAGGTCGGGGCGGCCGATCAACCTCATCAATCGCCGGAAGATGGCGTCACCGTTGCCGGCGATGACTACCCATCGGCCGTCGCGGCATAGGTAGGCGTTCGACGGAGCTACACCTTCCAAGCGCCCGCCACACCGGGCGCGGGTGACGCGATAAGCCTCGTATTCGGGGACCAACGATTCCATCATCGAAAAGATCGCTTCGGTCAACGCGACGTCCACGGTGCGGTCGGCAAGGGCCGTGGGTCGTCCGGCGATACGGTCTTTTCGGAGTTGCTGCATCGCCACCAACGCGCCGAATGCGGCATAAAGACCCGCGATCGAGTCGCCGATGGATACGCCGACGCGTGATGGCGGGCGATCCGGTTCGCCGGTGAGGGCGCGCAGCCCCGCCGTCGCCTCGGCGACCGCGGCGAATCCCGGTTGCCGGCTTCGTGGTCCGGTCTGGCCGTAGGCCGAGAGGCGCACGATGATCAGTTCCCGGTTCTGCGCACTCAGTTCGGCCGGGCCGATGCCCCACTTCTCCAGGGTCCCCGGCCGGAAGTTTTCGAGGACGATGTCGCAGGAGCGGGCGAGTTCGCGCACCGCCGCTTGCCCGTGCTCGGTCTTGAGGTCCAACACCACAGACTTTTTGTTGCGGTTGATGGTCCGGAACAACATCGAGGTCGTGCCCGAGTAGAGCCGCCAGGTGCGCAGCTCGTCTCCGGTCTCGGGTCGTTCGATCTTGATCACTTCCGCGCCGAAATCGGCCAGGAGCCGTCCGGCGGTCGGTGCGGCGATGTAGTTGCCGAGCTCGAGGACGCGCACGCCGTCCAGTGGTCCGCCATTGAATCTGTCCATGTTTCACACCTCTCTAACCACTTGGTGCATTAAAACTAACCACATCGTGCATTAAAACCTACATGATGGCGCCACAAGTCTTTCCTAAGGTGACCCAATCCACTACAGTCGGGCGATGTAGCCCTAATCACATTGCAAGCAGCGAACCACTTCGTAGGGCGCGAGTTGGTGAGCACTTGACGACGAGAAAGTCGGGAATGACCAAACCACCAGTCATGTCCATGAGCGGCAGCACCGTCGGCGAACTCCTGGACCGCCTGCCGGTAGGCCCGGTGCACCGCAAGATCGTCGTCGTTGTGGGCCTGGGCCTGTTCTTCGAGATGTACGAGATCTTCTTGTCCAGCACCATGAGTACCGCCCTGCGGCACGACTTCGGCGTACGCGGCACGGTGCTCAAGCTGGTGCTGGCCTCGGCCTTCGTCGGAATGTTCCTCGGTGCAGCGTTTTTCGGGCGACTGGCGGACCGGATCGGACGGCGCAAGGCGTTTCTGCTTGGGCTGGGCTGGTTTTCGGCGTTCTCACTGGCCGGTGCTTTCGCGCCGTCCCCGGCGGTGCTGGTGGTCACCCGGTTCCTGGCCGGCGTGGGCGTCGGTGCCGTGTATCCGGTTGCCGACTCCTATCTTGCCGATGTGCTGCCCAAGGCACGCCGCGGCCGACTGGCCGCGTCGGCTTACACGTGCTCTTACCTCGCCGTGCCGTTCGCCGGGTTTTTGTCGGTTTGGCTGACCGGACACTCGCCGCTCGGTGTCGCGGGCTGGCGTTGGCTGCTGGCCATCGGCGCGACGGGCGCCGCGATCGTCTACGCGCTGAACCGGTGGCTGCCCGAGTCCCCCCGCTGGCTTGCCGACGCGGGACGTTTCGACGAGGCGCAGCGAGCGTTGGCCAAGTTCACCGCTGGATCGAATATGACTGGCGTGCAGAGCACTTCGGATAGCCCACGCGGTATCGTGGCACGGCCCGGCCCTCGTCCGTCCGCGACGACGCTCTTGCGGCATGCCCCGTACATCCGTCGACTGGTGATGCTGGCGCTGTTCCACCTGTTCCAGACCTTCGGATACTACGGGTTCGGCACCCTGTCGGCGCTGGTGCTGGTGCATCGCGGCTACCCCATCACCTCCTCGATGCTGTTCAGCGCGCTGTCGTTCATTGGGTATCCGGTCGGATCGGTGATGGCTATCCCGCTCATGGCGAGGTTCGAGCGCAAATTCCTGCTGGTCGGCTCCATCGTGGCGGTCGCCGCGTTCGGTCTGATGTTCGCGACCCAATCGTCGGTGCTGCTGATCATCCTGTTCGGGTTCTTGACCACCGCGACCAGCAATGTCTTCTCCAACGTCTACCACGTGTACCAGGCGGAGATTTTCCCGACGGCGGTGCGCGCCACCGCGGTCGGTTGGACCTATTCATTGTCCCGGTTGTCCAGCGGCGCATCGCCATTCATTCTCATTCCGGTTCTCGACAGCTACGGCGCTGCCGCGATGTTCACCGTCGTCGCGGTCGCCTTGGCCATCGCCATCATCGCGGTGCTCACCCTGGGCCCGCGCACCTCGCGACGCAGCGTCGATGAGATCAACCCGGTACGCATATTGCCGATCGGCCCGACGGGTAACGGCGCGGTGAGGGCGCACGCGAAGACGACGAATCACCGGGGCGCCAACTCGATGACGGGAATCGGCGCCCATCACCGACACCTGGTGAGGAGAATCGATGATTGACTTCGGGGCGTTACCGCCGGAGATCAATTCGAGCCGGATGTATACCGGCGCGGGCTCGGGACCGATGGTGGCCGCAGCCGCGGCCTGGCATGACCTGGCGGCCGAATTGACCTCGAGCGCGTCCGGCTACTCGTCGGTGGCTGCCGAGCTGACCACCTCGCAGTGGCTGGGCAGGGCATCTCAGCTGATGATGGCCGGTGTCGCCCCCTTCGTCGCGTGGTTAAGTGGTGCCGCCGCATTGGCTGACGAGGCGGGCGCGCAGGCCAGCGCTGCCGCGGCGGCCTATGAGGCCGCTTTCGCGATGACGGTCCCGCCGACCGTGATCGCCGCGAACCGCGCGTTGTTGGCGTTGCTTGTCGCGACGAACTTCTTCGGCCAGCACACCGCGGCGATCGCGGCGACCGAGGCCCAATACGCCGAAATGTGGGCCCAAGACGCCGCCGCCATGTACACCTATGCCGGTTCCGCGACGACGGCTTCGCAATTGGCCCCCTTCACCGAGCCGACCCAGACCACCGAGCAAGCCGGACTGGCCCAACAGCAGGCCGCGGTCGCCCAGGCCGCGGCCACGGCGGCGGGGACTGGAGGACCGTCGGCGGCACAGTCATCGTTCAACGACATGGTCAATACGTTGTCCAGTCAGATAAAAGGGCTTCTGTTCGGCGTCCTGGACGTCACCTTCTGGCCGATGACCTATCTGCAAGGTCTGATCTTCTCCCAGATGAGTGCGCTGTGGCCTGAGCATCTCGCCGTCGGGGCCGCAGCTGGCTTATCCGCATCGCCCGCCCTCACGGCGCCGGCAATGCTCGGTGGTGGTCTGGTCTCGGCAAACCTGGCTACGTCAGACAAGATCGGTTCGCTGTCGGTTCCGACGAGGTGGGCGGCGACAGTTCCCAAAGCAGCAGAAGACTCTCTCGTCCAGGCCATCGGCATAGAGGATGTCAGCGGCTCGTCGAACGGACCGCAGTCACTGCTCCGCCAAATAGCGCCGGCTCGCGGCAGACGTGACCGCGGCGGCTTGCCGCCCCGCGAATACGGATTTCGCCCCCGCTTCACTGCTCGTCCACCATCGGCAGGATAAGGCCATGGCCCTGAACACGATAAGAACATCAAAGTCTTCGGTGGTGATCGTCCGGAGCGGGATCCGACCGTTGTCGATGCCAGAAATCTAGAGGCTCGTTGAGCCGGAAGGTGATTGAGTAAGGAGATCATATGTCCTTTGTTACCGCGCAACCAGAGGCGTTGGCGGCAGCGGCTGGTGCATTGCGGGCGATCGGCGCCGCGGTTGCGGCTCAGAACGCGGCGGCGGCGGCGCCGACGACGGGGGTGATTCCGGCTGCCGCAGACCACGTGTCGATACTGACCGCGGCGCAGTTTGCAGCCCATGCACAACAGTTTCAGCAGGTCAGTGCACAGGCGATGGCGATCCACGAGATGTTCGTCAACACACTGAATGTCAGCTCGGGATCGTATGCGGCCACCGAGGCCGCTAACGCGATCGCAGCTGGTTGAGGGGGCTTGTGATGGTCGACTTTGGGGCGTTACCGCCGGAGATCAACTCGGGGTTAATGTATGCGGGTTCGGGCTCAGCGTCGATGTTGGGGGCGGCTTCTGGGTGGAATGCCATTGCCGCGGAGCTCAATTCGGCGGCCGTAGCCTACGACCGGGTGGTGAAAACGCTGTCCAGCGAGGAGTGGTCGGGGCAGGCCGCGACATCGATGGCGGAGGCCGCCAACCGTTATGTGGAATGGATGAGAATTACCGCCGCAGCCGCTGAGCATGCGGCCAGTCAAGCCATGTCTGCTGTGACGGCCTTCGAAACGGCGCACGCCGCGATCGTGCCGCCGCCGCTGATCGCGGCCAACCGCGTCACTCTGGCGCAGCTGCTGTCCACCAACGTGCTGGGCCAACACACCGTGGCCATAGCAGCTTTAGAAGCCCAGTATGGGGAGATGTGGGCAACCGATGCGGCCACGATGTACAACTATGCGGGCCGATCGGCGAACATCTCGGCGATCAAACCGTTTACCTCGGCACCCCATACGACCAATCCGGCTGGTACGGCCCAACAGGCCGCCTCGGTCACCGCGGCCACTGGTACCTCGGCGGGCACGGCGCACAACACGTTGAACGGCAAGATCACCTCGGCGCTGAACAAGCTGTCCACCGGTTCCAGACTGGCGGACGCCCCGGCGCCCAACCCGCCGGATGATCCGGTGAAAGACGCACTCACCTCGGGCCCGCTGGGATGGCTGGGTGATCTTTTCACCTTCTACGCGCCGTTTTCCACCACCTTCTACAACACCGAAGGCCTGCCCTTCTTCTCCGCCGGCATCGCCAACACCTTCGTTTCGATCGCGAAATCCACAGGCGCGCTTGGCGGTGCTGCTGCACCGGCAGTGGCCCCGCCAGCGGTCGCAGCCCCGCCAGTCGGGCCGGGATTGGCCGGAGCCGCCGCTCCAGTTGCGGGAACGCTGGGCAACGCGGCCTCCGTCGGGCGCTTGTCGGTCCCCCCGGTCTGGGCCGAGACCACCCTGGCGGAGGCACCACACCTCGGGGCGACTCTGCCGCCGGTCAGCAATATCAGGGAGGTCGCGGACGCGCGGCCGGCGAACATCCTTGGCGGCATGCCGCTCGGCGGCGCCGGGGCAGGTGACGGAGGAGCCGGCAGGGCGCCCCGATATGGGGTGCGGCCCACCGTCATCCCGCGTCCCCCGGCCGCCGGCTAGCGACCGTCGCGTAATAGCAATGCCGACTCAATACGGGAGGCGGCCGCCGAGGGTGCGTGTCACCTGGTCGGCCGCGCCAACGACGTTGTCGGCCCACCGCTCGGCGAGTTCAGGCGAGAACCGAAAGCTGGGTCCGCTGATCATCAGCGCACCCAACACGTGACCGCGAGCGTCGAACACCGGCGCCGCGACGCCGGTAGCGCCCTCGTCACGTTCGCCGCTGGTGATCGCAAAGCCCATCCGCCGTGCTTCTTCGACGTTGGCGCGCAACACATCTGGGTCAGTCACGGTCGCGTCGGTGAACCGGGCCAAGTCGGACGCCAGCACTTCCCGCAGCGCATCGTCGTCCCACGCCATCAGCACCCGTCCCGCCGACCCGACGTGTAGCGGGACGATCTTGCCGACATGCATCTCGCGGCGGATCCCATGGCGTGTCTCGGCGATAGCGACACAAACCCGGAACGGGCCTTCTCGCCGGAAGAAGCAGGCCGTCTCTCCGCTGGCGTCGCGCAGCGACTCCAGCGCCGGTGAGACCGCCTCCAGCAGGCCCATGCTGCTTGCGACCGGAGCCGCCCAGTACGCGACCCGGGCCCCGATCCGGAACCGATCGCCAATCCGATCAAGGAATTCCTCGGCCACCAGATTGGCCACCAGTCGCTGCACTGTCGACGTCGGATAACCGGTGCGGGCCCGAATCTCGCTGAGGGTCAATTCGGGCTCAGAGAGCGTGAAGGCGTCCATGATCCCGCGGATCTTCGCCAGAACCAGCAACGGCTTGATGCCCGCGGACAACGGTCGCGACGACGGCGTCCGCGGCGGAATATCCAGATCGTCAGCCTCACTCATTCGTTCATTGTCTCGGTAATGGATCGACTGCACCTGTCGAATGCGGATTTAACGCCGTCGCCACAGGCCAAGCTGCAGCAGCGACGCGACTTGTCTAGTCGAGCGCCCCGTGGCTGCCGGGACAGGTGCACGTCTTCATCCACGGCGAGGCCCAGACCGTCATGCACAATCTGCGGCTCTACATCCGCAAAGAGGGGGGCGTGGACGCCAAGTGGGCGTCATCGATCTCGGGCTACTGGCGCCGCGGCCGCACCGAAGAGACGTTCCGGCAGTGGAAGAAAGAGCTGGCGCAGGCGGAGTCGGCGAACTCGTCAGCCTGACGGCCGCCTGGCATTGTCTTTTCCATGGCATTCGGCGACTACCAGAACGAGACCTACTCAGCAGCGGGTCGACGGCCTCGGTGCGGGCGATCGCGGGCATCGTCGCCGAACGCCGGTGGCGGGCTACTTCGGCGGCGTCCCGACGTTCATCAAGGACAACATCGACGTCGCCGGGCAGCCTTCGATGCACGGCACCGATGCGTGGGCGCGCCGCAATGCCGTCGCCGACAGCGTGTTCACTCAGCTCTATCTCGCCACCGGGCTGACCTCGGTGGGCAAGACGCAGCTGTCCGAATTCGGCTTCAGCGCGTCGGCCGAACACCCTCGCCTGGGCCCGGTCCGCAACCCGTGGGACACCGACTACACCGCCGGAGCGTCGTCGTCGGGATCGGGTGCTTCGTCGCCGCCGGCGTGGTGCCCATGGCGCACGCCAACGACGGCGGCGGCTCGATCCGAATTCCGGCCGCCTGCAACGGGTTGGTCGGGCTCAAACCGTCGCGCGGGCGGTTGCCCCTGGACGCGACGCTGCGCCGGATGCCGGTGGGCGTCGTCGTCAACGGGGTGGTGTCCCGTTCGGTGCGCGACACCGCGGCCTTCTACCGCGAGGCCGAACGCATCTGGCGCAACCCCAAGCTGGCACCGATCGGCGACGTCACCGGACGACACCGCGATGCGACCCCGCGCGATGTCGACGGCGCCCTTCAGTTGTGGCCATATCTCTGCTTCACGCCTTGACGACGTCAATCGGACCTGCGCAAGACCTCAAATGTGCCAAATAAATATTTGTCGATCGAGTAGGCTCGGTGACGTGAGTACTTCTTCGACGACCAAGAAGGCGGTGAGGTCGCCTGCGAAGCGTGTGCCTCGCAGACTCCCCGGACGCCCGCGCGCACAAGAATCGCCTGCGTCGTTGGAGCAGATATTCGAAGTATCGCTCCGAGCGTTCGCCACCTTGGGCTTCGACGGCGTTGCGCTTCGCACGCTCAACCGTGAACTCGGGGGCAGCCACAATCTACTTAATGGGCGGTTCGGATCCAAGGAAGCGCTGTGGTACGCGACGGTCGACTGGGCTTTTGGGCCGCTTGCCCAGCGCATGCTTACCGCGTTCGATCCCACCTTGTCCGACCCGCTCGAGCAGGTCCGCATTTTCGTGCGCGTGTTCTTGACCTACTCCGCCGACCATCCCGAGCTATTGGGCCTTATGAATATCGAAGGTCGCCAGGACACTGAGCGGCTCACCTACATCTACAGCAAATATATCGAACCCGCGATGAGACCGTGTGAGCGACTCCTTGAACACCTCGCCGCCGAGGGCCGGATACGCAAGGTACCCCCGAGAACATTTCATTTGTTGCTAACCCATGGCGCAGGTGCACCGTTCACCCTTGCGCCGTTGGCTCGCCATTTCTCCCCAGTCGATCCACTCGATCCCAAAGAGGTGCGGGCGCACAGCGAACTGTGTGCGGACTTCTTTGTCGGCGGATTACAAGCGGGGAGTGCCGAAGCCAAGAAACCGCCGCGGAAACGTACCGTACGACAACGGAATTGAGCATCGCCGGCAAAAGGCACTGAAACATGCGCGCGGCCGAGGGCGGGACCGCGGGTTTGTTGATCAGGCCTTTCAGAGGAGGCAAAGCCCTGACCGCTCTCAGCAGGGTCCCAGCCGTCGGAGTCGGCGGTATATGCAAGCCATAGGGACATCAGGCGTCACCGTATCGGCGCTGCAATCGCCGCGGTAATTACCGTCGGCCAACTTGGCGTTGCACGCCGCCAGCAGCTGCTCAACGGCAGCGCGACCGCCAGCAGCTGCTCAACGGCGTCGCGACCAGGCTACGCTCGGACACCCTTCATTGCGCGCGTCCACGATTCGAGCTGATGGAGCATCGTGTCAGCGGCGGCGTCATGCACCGCTGCTGGGGTGAAGACGGAAAAGTTCTCGAAGTCAGTGAAGAGAGAGAACGTCAGCGTTTGGCGCACGTGGGCGAGCTGCAGTTCACTACACACGGTACGCAGCTGTTCGATAGCCCGCGCGCCACCCAGGGAACCGTAGCCGACGAATGCCGCCGCCTTGTTGGCCCATTCCGCGTAGAGATAATCGATTGCGTTCTTCAGTACAGCAGAGGTGGAGTGGTTGTACTCGGGTGTGACGAAAATAAATCCGTCGTATGACGCAATCTTGGCCGCCCAGGCCTTCGTGTGCTCGCCAGCATACTGCCCGACAGAGGGCGGCAGAGGTTCGTCCATATGGGGCAGCGGGTGGTCCCGCAGATCAATGAGCTCATAGGAGGCGTCGGAGCGCGTGGACGCCTTGTGCAGCATCCACTTGGCAACGGACTCGCCGTTTCGATTGGGCCGAGTGCTCCCCAGTATTATCGCAATCTTCAATTCACTCATAGCATCTCCTCATCTCGGCTAACTGACGTGGATCCTCGGCCAAACTCGTGCGCGGCTCCGCCGTGTTCGCGTGATGCCACGAGTCTCGCTCTGTCACAACGTGATAAGGCACCGCGCCTCATCGCGCCTTCGGAAGAGCCTAGGCCGGAAATATGTCAATCGTCAAGATACATCATGTCATCTGTCCGCAACCTCTGTCCGCGGTATGGGCGGTCCGGGCTACCTCGTGGACGAACCATCGCAGAATTAAAATGATGCCCGTCAAGTAAAAATGTGTCGGATGTCATGGGAGCGTGTTAGCATGTCGCCAGACTCAATCGCTGCAGCGACCAAAGGAGCCTCAGTGGCGGATTGCGACGTTCAGGTCCTCATAGTCGGTGGTGGCGCGGCTGGTCTTGCGGCGTCCCTCTCGTTGGCACAACTCGAGGTCGACACCTATCTGGTCAGTAGCCGCGAAACCACCTCACCGCTGCCCAAAGCGCACATCCTCAACCAGCGCACGATGGAGATGTTCCGCGGTCTCGGCGTCGACAGCGAGATTTACGAGAAAGGCACACCGGCTCACCAGATGGTCTATACCGGCTTCTATGTCGGGTTCGCCGGTGACCAGCCGGAATGCGGACACCGGTTATACCGCCTCGAATCGTTCGGCGCTGGCGGCCGCGCCGACGCCTGGCGACTGGCCAGCCCGAGTCTTCCCGCAAACCTGCCGCAGTCACGCCTAGAACCCATTTTGCGAAGACGCGCAGAGAAGGCCTCGCCCGAGCGACTGCACTACGGCCACGAGCTGATCAGCGTCGAACAGGATTCGGAAGCGGTCAGCGCCGCCATCATCGACCATAAGACAGGCGAACAGTACACGGTGCGTGCGCAATATCTGCTTGCATGCGACGGTGGTCGGACAGTCGGCCCAGCTCTCGGAGTCGTCCCTGAGGGCCTCTCCGATCTCGGTCGCATGGTCACAATCCACCTGAGCGTTGATCTATCGCGATGGGCCAGCGATTCTGATGTGCTGCTGCGCTTCCACCGCATGCCCGACACTGGTCGGTTCGTGATTATGGCCCCCATGGGGCCGACACACTGGGGACCCAAATCCGAGGAATGGTGCATCCACCTCACCTACCCGATAGATGATCCTCGCTCCCTAGATGATGCCAAGGTCATGGACGACATGCGTGCCACGCTCGGAGTGGGACATCTCGACTGCACGGTGCATGTCATCACCCGCTGGGTCATCGAAGGCACTGTCGCCGACCGCTTTCGGCTAGGGCGGGTGTTCATTCTTGGCGATGCCGCGCACCGGCACCCCCCCACCGGCGGCCTCGGCCTGAACTCGGCGATTCACGACGCGGACAACCTCGCCTGGAAACTCGCATTTGTTCTGGCTGACAACGCTTCTCCGCGACTACTGGACACCTACGAGGCCGAACGCAAACCGGTTAGCGCCACCAACGTGCAACGCTCGATAGAAAATACGCTGAACCACTTGAGAACTAGCGCTCTGATCGGTATCGAACAGTCCAACTCCCCTGAGGTCAATTGGAGCAATGTCCGTCGGCTCTGGAGCGAAGACCCTGCTGATGCGGCGCACCGACGTCAGGTGATGCAAGCACTGGCCGCACAGACGATGGAATTCAACGAACACAACATCGAATACGGCTACACCTACAGTTCCGATTGCGTCATCAGTGACGGGTCCGCTGCCCCCCAGAATCCAGATCCGATACGGATATACCAGCCAGCTGCGCGCCCGGGCCACCCCCTGCCCCACACCTGGCTGTCGACGCCCGACGGCCAGCGTATAGCTGTGATGGATCTTGTTGCACCGGGCCGCTTCCTGTTGATCGCGGCTCAGGAGGGACACGCCTGGGTGGATGCCGCGAAGGTACTAGCGCAGCGGTGGGCTGTGCCGATCGACGCGGTGCGCATCGGTCATACCGACGGCGACTACCTGGACTTCCGGTCGACATGGACCCAATGGCGCGGACACGGCGAGCGAGGAGCGGTACTTGTGCGTCCAGACAGATTCATCGCTTGGCGCGCACAAGGGCTGGCCGATGACCCCTTTTCCTCGTTGTGTGAAGTTGTTGCATCAATACTGGGCCCGCCGGCGATAGCCGAGACAACCGCTCCCCCTGCACATACCGCACAAAACAAACCATGAAAGGAATACCATGAAGCTGGCCTACACCATCGTCACGATCGCTCTATCTGTTTCGTTCCTCGTGTTCGGAATCGCAAAGCTGTTACGCGTGCCGGCGATGAGGAACCTCGCTGAACATGTGAACTTCTCTGTAAACTCGTACGTGCTGATCGGCATGCTTGAGCTCGCCGCCGCCGCGGGCCTTCTCATCGGCTTCGCGTATCGACCCCTGGGGATTGCCGCGGCAGGAGGTCTGTTCCTTCTGATGCTGGGTGCGATTGTGGTGTTGGTTCGCAATGGAGATAAGCCTAAGGATTGGGCGCCGGCGTTGGTTTTTGGCGTGCTTTCGGCGGCTACCGCGGGACTGGCAATCGCTGCCTGACCGAACGGGACGACGAAGCACATATCGTGGATCGCGATGAACGTCGACAATTTGTCGAAGATCACCGGACGTGCATCTTTGAATGCACGCGTAAGGACAGATGGTCCAGCCATGACGGTCGTGTACTACGTCACAGATGGTGATGAGATCCTGATTTCAACGATGGCCGAGCGGGCCAAAGCTCAAGCGGTACAGCGCAATCCCAATGTCAGTATTTACGTTCTCGATGCGCGGTGACCGCCCACGTACTTACAGGTGTATGGGGATGCCGAGATCGATCGTGACCCTAAGGTGCGTATGGACGTTCAGGTTCGGGTTATCGAGCTCATGCCCGGTGAAAAGCTGACAGATGACCAGGTCCGCGCACTGATCAAGAATGGTGCCCGAGCTGAGAACCGTGTTGTGCTCCGGCTTAGGCCCACCTCGACGTTTCACACACCACCCGGCACGTCTACACGATGGATTACGTTAAAGCTCTGACGCACACCACAAGTCAGAGTCTACCTTGGTGATGACCACCGGACTGGCAATCAACCACGCTGGCGTGACGATAGCCAGCGCGCGCGGCCTGCTCGCCGATTCTGCGTGCAACCGCCTACGTAACCACAGCATCAGTCAGACATTTCACCCCATGCACCGCTGAAACGCCCTACGTGACCTGCTTTCTGTACGAGTTTGTCCTGCTCTTGTGCACTTTTCCGTCTCGGCGACCATTCTCGGCCGCCTACTGCGAGTTCTTGTTGACGATAAGGTGCCACTGTGCACCTGTGCTCAGGAGGGCTGTTGCATATTCCGTCCATGGGATCACCGGACCGGACGCACCGTGACGCGAATGTGCCTTCGGCGGTACGACCATTATTGGGGGTCGGCGTGATGGGCTTTAGGACGGGTGCCTCACTGCGTCGTTGACTCCGGCGGACTGTCTCATAGTCACTTGTTCATTCCCTTCGCCATCCCAGCCAGTCGCGATGAGGTGATGTCGTTATCGCGCAACAGAGCTGTGATGACGTCACGGATCAACTTCGGAGAAACGTTAGCTCCGAGAAATTCTCGCCCGACCCGGGGACCCCATTGGTAGAGCCCAGAGGCCGTCATCGGTCCCCACCCCGGTTCCACCGAGCTATCGAACATGTCACCGTCGGTGAAATGCTCGACCATCAGCCTGTCGGGATCGCGCCAATAGTCGAAGATTTGACTGCCGAGCCGGTGACGCCCGATGCCCCATGCTCGCTGATAACCGCGGTGCGAGAGGAACTCACCGCCCACCGCCAGCGCGTCCAGATCGGTTACCTGATAAGCGGAATGGCCGTACTCCGCGACTGGCCCAAGGTGTAGCGCCAGGGTGTGGTGATCAGACGGCACTGATCCGCGGTCGCAGCGAATGAACGCGAGCGTAGGTCCTTGCTCCCGCTGCCCCTCAAGGTATTGAAAATCACTGACGATCATCCCCAGGGTGCCCAGATACCAATCCAGCGTACGGGCTAGGTGGGGCGTCCCCAGGACCAGATGGCCGAGACGCTGCACCCTTGCTGGCTCACTGGGTGGGCGTTGAGCGCGATTGACGCGCTCTGGCTTAAGGCCGGTATTCATTTTATGTGGTTGCTGTTCGGGTAGTCCCGGAAGTTCCTCGGAAGGGTAAACCACGCTGACGCGAAACCCACTGGGGTCACACAGACGCACGATGTCGCACTCAACGAGACCGTGCACAGATTCCACCCGATGCTCAGTTTTGCGCGCCAACCGATCGAGGTCTGATCGATCCGCCGCTCTGAACGTCGCTCCTGCGAATCGGGATCGTTGGCCCCTGCGGATCACCACACAGGGCGTTCCGGGGAAGGATCCACGGAGATGGATGGCTGAGTCGTCTTTGTCTGCCACGGTGAATCCGAAGTCTCGCGCGAATGTCTCGGCACGCGCGAGATCGGGTTTCTCGAATTCCAGCCACGCCAGATCGCTGATTTTGATGATCGGATTTGCACTGCGTCCGGCGTGCTCCCCGGAATTCGGTCCTTGTTCGCTGCGCAGCCCAGTATCACTGCCGGCTGCGTGGCGGTGGTGTTTTGTCACTGCAATCCTCTGCATGGTTCGGTCGACATGGGAAGGGCCCTTGACGGCGATCCCGGCCGCACTTGCCGTCAAGGGCGTCACCCGCTTGGCGCGCCCAAACCCATTTCCGGGCGGAGGCGCAGCCAAGTGGTCACCTTTGAGGCGGTGCTGGCGCTAATCATATCCCCTTAATGTGCTTGATAGCACTATTAAATGTGTCGGCTGGCAAGTTGCGCGTATCCACATCTGGCTTCAACGCTCGCAGAAACACGTCGGCGCAGCATTCCGCGTGATCGCGCCCGTCGGGTGGCAACGCCTCGGCAAGGCCGCATTGAAAATCACATCCATGGGGATGGTGGTTCGTTCGGTGAGGCCCGGGTCTCATCTCGGAGGCGCAGTGGTCGCCTGCCGGCAGCTCGGGGCGTCAGGTGGCTCCGCGAAGTGGCGCTTGTGCCGCTCATAGGCTCAGGTCAGCAACGCCTATGTCGTACGCCAATAAATTAATTGACGTATAGCAAATTACTGTCTATGCTCTTCCGCATGCAGCCGCCTACGGATAGCCCCCCGGCCACCCTCGCCGAAGCCTTCCTCTCGACAATCGACAAGTGTGGCGATGCGCCCGCGGTTCTCGACGCTGATTTGCATGTGGTTCTGTCCTGGCGTGAGTACGGGTTACGGTCGCGGCGAGTCGCCGGTGGTCTCGCCGGACTCGGCATCGGGCGATCAGACTCCGTCGGGCTTCTGCTCACCAACCGTCCGGAGTTTCACATCGCTGACGCGGCCGCTTTGCAGATCGGCGCCACGCCTTTCTCGATGTACAACACGGCTGCGCCCGAACAACTCCTGCATGTCCTAGACGACGCTGGATGCCGGGTCGTTATCACTGAGTCATCTCTACTCCACCGCCTGAACGCAGCGTTGGCTGTGGATCGCTGCCAGGTGGACCATGTCGTCGTCGTCGAACACCAGTCGTGGGTGCAACTGCTCAGCTCGCCAGAACGCAACCAACCACCATCGGCGCGACCGGAGGACCTCGCGACGCTGGTCTATACCTCGGGTACGATCGGCCCACCCAAAGGCGTTGAGCTGACACATCACAACATCCTTACGATGGTTTCTGAAATGGCGCCGCTCATGGGCGCGCAGCCCCAACACCGCTCCATCTCCTATCTCCCAATGGCGCATATCGCCGAACGTGCCTCCACCCATTACCTGCCGATGGTCATGGGATTCACCGTGGTGTGCTGTCCAACTCCTGTCGAGGTGACAGAACTGCTACCTAGGGTTAGGCCGGAACTGTTTTTCTCCCCACCACGACTGTGGGAAAAACTACAGGCGCTAGTCGCTTCGAACGCCTCAGTCGAACCTGATCCGGCAGAGCTTCGCCGCCGACTAGGTCTTGACAATCTCGTTTGCGCCCTCACAGGAGCGGCGCCCTGCCCGCCGGGAGTTGTCGAATTCTTCGGCTCGATCGGGATCACACTGCGAGAGCTCTACGGCCTCTCTGAAACCACCGGTGTGGTGTCCTTCGCCGCAGCCGATGATGCTCGCGCCGGCACCGTAGGGCCGCCGTTGCCCAGCGCTGAGATACACCTGGCTGAAGACAACGAACTACTCGTCCGTGGACCGCTCATCATGGCCGGGTACCGCAATCAGTCACAAGCCACCTCAGAAGCGATCGACGCCGAAGGCTGGCTGCATACTGGCGACCTTGCCGAGCTAACGGCCGACGGACACCTGCGCATCATTGGGCGCAAGAAGGAACTCATCATCAATGCGGCTGGGAAAAACATGTCGCCCAATAACATTGAGGCCCGACTTCGCGAGAGCAGCCCATTGATTGGTCAAGCATGTGTGATGGGCGACGGCCGACCGTACAATGTAGCGCTTCTAGTTCTCGACCCTGCCGTTGCCGCAACATATTCCAGTGAAGCCGCGCTGCTAGCCGAGGTGCAGGGGGGCGTGGACCGCGCAAACGCGCGCCTGGCCCGAGTCGAACAGATTAAGCGCTACGCGGTGCTCGAAGATGAGTGGGTGCCCGATTCTGATGAGCTCACACCGACTATGAAGCTAAAGCGCAGGGCAGTGACTGAGAAGTATGCCGAGCAGATCGATGCCCTCTACGCACAGACGCGTAGAGGCTAGCCGCGGGATGCTAATTGCACAAAAGTACGCCGCCGCAAGGGCCACGCTCACCGCCGTTTTGAGGGCAAAGGAGAAATGATGAAGCTGGTGAGGTACCGGGCCGGCGATACCGCGGCCGCCGGGATCGTCATTGACGAAGCTATCGTGCCCTTACGAGCAATCAACGGCGCCCCGACAGAAGTCACGGCGCTGCTGGCAGCGGGGCCGCAGGTGGTCACCGACATCGCTCGAAAAAGCCTGAGTGTGTCAGAACGGGTGCCGTTGTCCGAAGTGACCTTACGTGCGCCCATCGAACGCCCGTCGAAGTACCTTGCAATTGGCTTCAACTTCCACTCGCACCTCGAGGAGATACAGGCGGCGGCTCAGCAGCCCCAATACGCGGAGGCGATGGCGCGGTTCGCGCACCTGCGCCAGGCTTTCCCCGATCAAAAGATGCCTACCTTCTTCAACAAACAAGTCTCTTGCATCACCGGCCCGTTCGATCCCGTTGTGGCGCCTTCCGATTCGTCGATGCTCGATTACGAGGGCGAGCTAGTGGCGGTCATCGGGCAGCAGTTGCGACGCGCGGATGCTGTGACGGCATTGACATCAGTCGCCGGCTACACCGTCGGCAACGATGTATCGGTTCGCGATTGGCAGCAGGACACGCCAACAATGTGGCCAGGCAAGAGCTTCGACACGCACGGGCCTCTGGGCCCCTGGATCACCACTGCCGACGAGGTCAGCAACGACGACTTGAGAATTCAGACCTGGGTGGATGACGAGCTGCGTCAAGACGGCTCCACGGCAGAAATGGTGACCGGCGTCGGCGAGATGATTGCTGCGTTGTCGCGGGTTTGCACTCTAGAGCCGGGTGATCTCATAGCAACCGGCACGCCGGGCGGGGTGGGCGTGTTTTCAGGCAAGCTGCTACAGGTGGGCCAACATGTGCGCGTCGAGATCGAAGGTGTCGGCGCGATCAACAACGAGATCATCGACGAGGAATCCGCTTAAGCCTTGCCCCCTCCTCATCGCTTAACTGGTACGGCGGCCGACCGGAGCCCGAAGACGCTGGGAGGCCCTGATTTCTGCCCTCCGTGACGGATCACGGAGAACACTTTGTGCGGTGATTTAGCGGCGCATGTCACCTCAAACGGCGGTCGGGCATGGTCATGCGTCGCCGGCGACGCAGCCATGCACCGTTCGTTGAAAGCGAACGGTCCCAGCGCTTCCGTTCCATGCAGTCGCCCTTGCCTATTGAGATGTCGCTGTAACCCACCCACAGGCGCCTCGCCTCTTGATGGCACGCGGTGCCGGTACCGACAACGCACCGACCGACCGCCGATAAGTTGTGAGAGTCCTAATTGTGGGAAACCCATCGTCTGTGCGTAAGTGACCCATCGGAATCGAGAGGGCCGCGTGATGCCAGGGCGCGGCGTCGCGCCAACATGAGCGAAGTATTACTCGGCGGTCCACCGCTCAGCACCCGAGCCAGCTCCTGGCCGACAAGTGGCGCTCCTGGCACCAGCGGCGTCGGTGCTGATCCCCAACCTGTTCGCTCGATCGTCCACAATCACAGCGATTTGCGTGATGGATCACACGCGAACGGGATCTGCATCAATAGCGAAGACGTTTCGCGTTGGCCCCTTACAAAGCTCATTCGCACCGCGCGACATGGCGCGCGACGTCGACTATCGAGGAGGCAGACATGGAGACTGAGGAGGCCTAGATGGAGACTGTAGCCCTGCCATCAGACGTCGGTCGGTTAACTTATGACCCGCACCGGGTCACCAATCAACCGCCGCCGCTTCGAGGTTACAACTTGGCGTCCTACCCGGCTCTTCGGGAGGCATTGATTCGCGAGGGGGGCGGATGGGGTATCGACGAGGTGACCACGTTCGGTGCAGTTTGTGGCAGCCCCGAGATCCAGCGCTGCAGCGAGTTGGCCGACCGCAACCGGCCAATCTTGCACACCCATGACCAATACGGTCACCGTATCGACGAAGTCGAATACGACCCCAGCTACCACCAGCTGATGGCACTGGCGGTTGCCAACGGCTTGCACGCTGCACCGTGGCGCGACCCCCGGCCTGGCGCTCATGTCGTGCGGGCGGCCAAGACGTCGGTGTGGGCTGGCGACCAGGCCATCTTGTGCCCGATCTGGATGACCTACGTGGCCATTCCCTCGCTGCGCCACGCCCCCGATCTCGCCGCCATCTATGAACCCTTGCTGTCCAGTCGAACCTACGTTCCCGGCCTGGGCGTGCCGTCGGCGAAACGAGGTATCACTGCGGGAATGTCGATGACCGAGAAGCAGGGCGGTTCTGATCTGCGCGCCGTGACCACCGAGGCCGTCCCCAATGGCGACGGCAGCTTTTCCATCACCGGGCACAAGTGGTTCACCTCGGCACCAATGTCGGACATCTTCTTGGTGGTAGCCCAGGCGCCGGGAGGAATCAGTTGTTTCCTGCTACCCCGGGTGCTGCCCGATGGCAGCCGAAACCGGATGTATCTTCAGCGGCTCAAAAACAAACTCGGCAATCACGCCAACGCTTCGAGCGAAGTCGAATACGACCGCGCTACAGCGTGGTTGATTGGGGAAGAAGGCCGCGGGGTCGCCACCATCATGGAAATGGTCAGCGCGGGACGGTTGGAAGTGGCGACGGGAAGTGCCACCCTCATCCGGGTTGCCCTTACCCGCGCCGTCCATCACGCCCAATATCGACATGCCTTCGGGGCTGCTCTCATCGAGCAGCCGCTGATGCGAAATGTGCTCGCTGACCTAGCAGTGGAAGTTGAGGCCGCCACCATGGTGACCATGCGGTTGGCCGGTGCGGCTGACAACGCCATTCGAGGCGATCTGCGCGAGGGCTTGCTCAGACGTATCGGTGTCGCGGCCGTCAAGTACTGGGTGTGCAAGCGCGCTACTCAATGCGTGGGCGAGGCAATGGAATGCCTTGGGGGTAATGGCTATATCGAGGATTCGGGGATGCCCCGGTTGTTCCGCGAGGCACCGCTGGCCGGCATCTGGGAGGGGTCTGCCAATATCACTGCACTGGATACGCTTCGTGCTCTGGACGATCCCAGCTGCATGGATGTGCTCATTGAGGAGCTGGCCGCGGCCTCCGGTGCCGACTCAAGACTCGACGACCACGTCCAAAAGCTGCATTACCAGCTCCTCGATCGCGATGCGCCACAGTACATGTCCCGACTTCTGGCACAGAACATTTGCCTGGCGCTGCAGGGTTCGCTACTGGTGCGACACGGCAATTCTGCGGTCGCCGAGGCTTTTCTCGCGTCGCGGCTAGAACGTTCCTGGGGCGGTGCATTGGGGACGCTGCCCCGAGGATTGGACTTGACGACCATCCTGAAGCGCACCATGCCGATGGCCGAGGCGAGCTGAGCGCCTCGTCGGCGCGACTCGGGAATAGGCGTACACCGAACGTGCCAAGGCGCCTGCAGCTGGGCGTTTTGCCACGGCTAG
>NZ_LZKY01000424.1:0-8564 GCF_001673055.1 Mycobacterium sp. 1245801.1 | reverse complement strand
CCCACCGCCACATCCGAACTCGCGCTGATCTTGGCCAGCAACACCGCCAGGGCGGCCTGCACCACCATGAAGCTCGTCGCGTTGTGCGCGTCGGCCACCGCCCGCACCCGCTGCTGCAACTCCGCCGGCCACTCCACCGCCACGCTGGCCCCGCGATAGTCGGCGACCGCCGGATAGGGCCGATCGGTGGGCAGCTCCAGCCGCTCGGGCAGCCCGGCCAGCGCCCGTTCCCAATACGCCAGTTGCTTCGCGATCGGGCTGTCCGGATCTTCCAGATCGCCGAATTGCGCGCGCTGCCATAGCGTGTAGTCGGCATACTGCGCCGGCAGCGGCGTCCAGCCCGGGGCCTGTCCGGCCGCACGGCTGGCGTAGGACAGCGCCAGATCGCGCACCAGCGGCGGCAGCGAACCCCCGTCCGCGGCGATGTGGTGCACCACGGCCACCAGGACGTGCTCCTCATCACCGAGGCGGAAAAGCCTGGCACACAGGGGTATTTCGGTTGCCAGGTCGAACGTGTGCCGCGCCGTGTGGCGGATGGCGTCCTCCAGGCGGGCGGGTGACCAGCCCGTGGCGTCGACATCTTGCCATGGGACGTCGGCCCGCTCGGGGGGCAACACCACCTGCTGCGGTATGCCCTCGACGGCGGTGAACACCGTGCGCAGGCTCTCGTGGCGTGCCACCACGTCTCGCAGTGCCACCGCGAGCGCGGTGGCGTCCAGGCGTCCGCTCAACCGCAGCGCCGCGGCCATGTTGTACACCGGTGAGGGGCCGTGCAGCTGGTCGATGAACCACAACCGCGACTGGGCGAACGACAACGGCAGCACCGCCGGCCGTTGGTGCGCCATGAGTCCGTCGAGCCTGCCCCCGCCCGCGCCGACGCGTGCGGCCAACTCGCCAACGGTGGGCGCCTCGAACAACATCCGCACCCCGATGCCGGCGTCCAGCGTGGTGTTGATCGTGGCGATCGCCCGCATCGCCGACAGCGAGTCGCCGCCCAGATCGAAGAACGAATCGTCCACCCCGACCCGCTCGAGCCCCAGCACCCGGGCGTAAATGCCGGCCAGGATTTCCTCGACCGGGGTGGCCGGGGCCCGATAATCACCGGCGGTGTAGTCGGGTGCCGGGAGGGCGCGGGCGTCGATTTTGCCGTTGGGCGTCAACGGCATTGCCTCGATGGCCACCACCGCGGACGGGACCATGTAGGCGGGTAGCCGCGCGGCCAGCTGGGCGCGGATCTCGGCCGGGTCGGCGGTGCCGGTGTGGTAGGCGACGAGCCGCTTCTCGCCCGGCCGGTCCTCACGGGCGATCACCGCCGACTGCGTGACGCCGTCCAATTGCCCTAGGGCGCTGTGTACTTCACCGAGCTCGATGCGATGGCCACGGATCTTGACCTGCCCGTCGGCGCGCCCGGCGTAGCGCAGCCGACCGTCCGCGCCCCAACGGACCAGATCCCCGGTGCGATACATGCGCGTCCCGGTCCCGCCGAACGGACAGGCTACGAACCGGGATGCGGTCAGACCGGCGCGGCGCGGATAGCCGACGGCCACCCCGGCGCCGGCCACGTACAGCTCGCCGACCACGCCGGCGGGCACCGGCCGCAGCCATGCGTCCAGCACGAACAGCGCGGCCCCGGCCACCGGCGAGCCGAGCGGTGGCGCTCCGGTGTCGACGGCCAGCGGCGCACTGAGCACCACATCCACCGTGGTTTCGGTGGGCCCGTAGGCGTTGATCATCACCCGGCCCGGGGCCCACTGGCCGGCCAATGCGGCCGGGCAGGGTTCACCGCCGATGATCAGCGCGGTATGCAGACCTTGCGGTGACAGCGCCGCCAGCGCCGATGGCGTTTGGCTGAGCACGGTGACGCTTTCGGCGATCAGCATGGCGTGCAGTTCGTCCGGCGAGCGCGTCACCTGCTCGGGCACGATCACCAGGCGGCCGCCGCCGGCCAGGGCGCCCCAGATTTCCTGGATCGACACGTCGAAGCCGTAGGAATGGCACTGCGACCACACGCCGGCTCCGGGCAGCGCGGCGTGCAGCGATTCCAGGAGTTGGGCGACGTTGCGATGAGTGACGGCAACGCCTTTCGGGACGCCGGTGGTGCCCGAGGTGTAGATGATGTACGCGACGTTGTCGGATGCCGGCGCCGGCAACGCGGTGCCGGAGTGATCGTGGACGGCGGCGGCGTCGATGTCTATGACCGGCAGTCCGGACCCGGCCAGGCGCGAGCGCAGGCCCGTCGTGCTGAGCGCGACGGTCGGTGCGGTGTCATCGATCATGAATCCGATCCGGGCCGGCGGGAGCCCCGGGTCGATGGGCAGGTAGGCCGCCCCGGCCTTCAGGGTCGCCAGGATGGCCACGATCGCCTCGGCCGATCGGGAAAACAGCAGCGCCACAACATGTCCTGGCCCGATGCCCTGGTCAACCAACAAGTGCGCCAGGCGGTTCGACGCCTCGTCGAGAACGCGATAGGTCATCGTGCGACCCTCGCAGGTCACCGCGATCGCGTCGGGCCTGCGGGTCACCTGGGTGGCGAACAGCGCGGGCAGTGACGGCGGTGTGGCCGCGCCCCCGGTCAACGCCGCCCGATGCCCCCAGTCGGCAAGCCGCGCGTGTTCCCCGCCGTCGAGCGCGTCCACGGACAGCAACGGCCGGGCCGGATCGGCGGCCATGGCGACCAGCAGCCGGTGTAACCGCGCGGTCAGCGTGTCGATGTGGGCCGGGTCGAACACGTCGGTGTCGAATTCGACCCGCAGGCGCAGCTCTTCACCGGGCACGGCCTGCAGCGACAGCGGGTAGTGGTTGTATTCGTGGCTGGTGAATTCGGTGACGGTCAGGTCGTGGACGGCCGACAACGTCGTGGCGTCGACCGGATAGTTCTCGTATACGAGCAAGCTGTCGAACAGCTGGTCATGCCCGGTGATGCGGTGAATCTCGTTGAGCGCCAGGTGCTGGTGCTCGAGGGTGTCGTTGTGGGCACGTTGCAGCTGGCCCAGCAAGTCGGCGACGGTACTCGCCGCGGTGACGCGCGCGCGCACCGGCACGGTGTTGATCAGCAGGCCCACCATGGATTCCGCGCCGGGCAGATCGGCCGGGCGGCCCGAGACGGCGGTGCCGAAGGCGACGTCGCGTTGACCGGTCTGCCACATCAGCAGCTGCGCCCACGCCGCCTGCAGCACGGTGTTGACGGTGGTGCGGCAGGAGCGCGCGAGTTCGCCTAGCGCACTGGTGGTTTCGGCCGTCAATTGCAGGGTCGCCACGGCGCGCGGACCCAGCCCGATTCGGCCCGCCGGGCCCACCATGGTGGGGGTGTCGAAACCGTCGAGCGCAGCGCGCCAGGCCTGGCGGGCGGCGGCGACGTCCCGATCGGCCAGCCAGGTGACGAACCCGCGGTACGGCAGCGCCGTCGGCAATCGCGAGCCGTAGTAGCAGGCGAAGATCTCTTGCAGCAGGATCGGAAGCGACCAGCCGTCCATCACGATGTGGTGGACGGTGAGGAGGAACCGGTGTTCGTGATCCGCGGTGCGGATCAGCGCGGCCCGCAACGGCGGATCCGCACCGAGCTTTCGCGCCGCGACCCGCTCGGCGGTGCAAAGCCGCTGGACCTGTTCCTCGACGTCGCCGCCCCGGATCTCGACATGCTGATAGGCGAGGTCGGCAGCGCCGGGGATGATCTGCACGGGATCGCCGAAGTCCGAACAGAATCGGGCGGACAGGTTGGGGTGGCGGGTGACGACGGTATCCAGGGCGCGCTGCAGTCGGTGCGAATCGAGGGCGCCGCGTAGCGTGATGTTCAGCTGGACGGCGTACACGTCGGCGTCGCCCTGGCCGGCGGTCGCATGGAACAGCAGTCCCTGCTGCAGCGGGGTCAGCGGCAGGATATCGGCGACGTCGTATTGCCGCTCGAGTTGGTCGATCTGCTGCTGACTGAGCCTGGCGGGGGCGATGTCCGACGGGGTCAAGCCGCCGACGCCGCGCCGGACCAGCGCGCAGATGCCGGCCAGTGCCTCAAACCACAACCGGCTCAGTCGCTTTGCCTCACCACGCGTCAGCGCCGAGGGTGCCCACGTCCAGTTCGCCAGCAACTCGGGACCGTCGTCGGTCTCCATGGTGCCCGCATTGAGCTCCAGCGTGTGCGGCAACGGCAGCGCCAGCGCCGCGGCCGCCGCACTCAACGACGGACTGTTCGGGCTCGGCCGCCACAACTCGTCGGACAACCCGGCGGTTCCACCGCCGAGGCGACCCAGATAGTTGAACCCGATGTCCGGATCCGAACCAGCCAGTGCTACTTCGGGATTCAGGTAGCACAACAGCCCGTAGGTCACACCGTTCGGCAGGGCGCGCAGTTGCTCCTTGGCGTCCTTGATTACCGCGCTCAGCGCGGCGTCACCGGCCCTCACCCGTCCCCAGTCCAGGCCGGGGATGTCCAGGGCGATCGGGTGTTTGGTGGTGAACCAGCCCACGGTGCGGGACAGATCGACGTTCGGGCCCAGCTCTTCGCCGCGCCCGTGGCCCTCGATGTCGATGCCGATGGGGTTCGTCGTGCCGGAGAATTCGGCGATCGCCATCCCGAAGGCGATCAGCAGGATGTCCTGCACCCCGGCGTGGAACGCCGCGGGCACCTCTCCCAGCAACGACCGGGTCGTCTCGACGTCCAGCGACGCCGACAACTGCCCCGCGGTCGCGTAGGTGTCCTCGGGCCGCGCCGCCGGCAACAGCGCCGGTGTCTGCTCGATGCGCCGCCAGGCGTCTGCCTGGTCGAGCACCGCCGCGCTGCGGGCGTGGTCGGCCAGCAGCGACGACCACCGGGCGAACGAGGTCCCGCCTGCGGGCAGTTCGATCGGCTGGCCGCTGCGGTGCTGTGCCCAGGCGATGTTGATGTCCTCGACCAGCGTCCGCCAGGACACGGCGTCGACGGCCAGGTGGTGAACGATCAATGCCAATTGGTTTGTCGCGCAGGCCCATACCGCGCTCAGCAGCACGCCGGCGCCGGGGTTCAGTCGGGACCGCGCCTGGCTGAGCGCCGCATCGGAGAGCACATCCACGGTCCGCAAGCAGGCGCAGGCGTCCACCGCACCCACCTCGGGCACGTGCAGGGACCAGTCGCCCGCGCCGTCGTCGTCGACGCAGAGCCGCAGCATGGGATGCCGGTCCAGCAGTGCCTGCAGCAGCACCGGTACGTCGGCCTGACCCACGCCCGCCGGCGCCGCCAGCACCAGCGTCTGGTTGAACTGCTCGATGGGGCCGTCCATGTTCTGCAGCCACCGCATGATCGGGGTGGCCACCACCGGCCCCGTCCCGTCGTCGGCCGCATCGACTGCTGCGGAGACCAGCGTGACGACCCGCGCCAGCCGGGACACCGTCTGTTCCACGAAAACGTCACGCGGCCGGCACATTACGCCGGCGGCGCGGGCCCGGGCGACCACCTGCATCGACAGGATGCTGTCGCCGCCCAGGTCGAAGAACGAATCGTCCACGCCGACCCGCTCAAGCCCGAGGGCCTGGGCGTAGATGCCGGCCAGGATCTCCTCGATCGCGTCGGCCGGGGCGCGGTAGGCGCTCGAGCCGTAATCCGGGGCGGGCAGGGCGCGGGTATCGAGTTTGCCGTTGACGGTCAGCGGCAGCGCGTCGAGCGTCACGACGGCGGCCGGCACCATGTAGGCCGGCAACCGCTCGGCGAGCCGCGACCGCACTTCGGTCGGGTCCGCCGTCCCGGTGACATACCCCACCAGCCGCACGGTCGCGGAGTGGTCTTCGCGGGCGATCACCGCGGCCTGCTCGACGCCGTCCAATTCGGTGAGCGCGGAGTGTATTTCACCGAGCTCGATGCGGTAGCCACGGATCTTGACCTGTTCGTCGGCGCGCCCGAGGTACTCGAGCTGCTCGTCGGCGCCCCACCGGACCAGGTCGCCGGTGCGATACATGCGCGCGCCGGGCCCACCGAACGGGCAGGCCACGAACCGCGATGCCGTCAAACCGGCGCGGCCCAGATAACCGATGGCAACCCCACGGCCCGCGATGTACAACTCCCCCACCACGCCGGGCGGCACCGGACGCAACCAGTGGTCCAGCACGAACAGCGCGGCCCCGGGCACCGGCGAACCGATCGGCACCACATCGAGATCCGCCGTCAGCGGCGCGGTCATCGCCGCATACATGGTGGTCTCCGTCGGGCCGTATTGGTTGATCATCACCCGTCCGGGCGCCCACCGATCCATCACCTCGACGGGGCACGGTTCGCCGCCGACGATCAGCGCCACCGATTCCAGGCCGTCGGTCGCCAGTGCCGCCACCGCCGACGGGGTCTGGCTCAACACCTCGACACCTTCGGCAATCAGCAAGGCGCGCAGGTCTTCCGGAGACCGGACCACCTGATCGGGGACGACGACGAGGCGTCCGCCGCGCAGCAGCGGCCCGAAGAGTTCCCATACGGAGAAATCGAAGGCCAGGGAATGACAGTGGCTCCACACCCGCCCCAGACCCAGTTCGGGATCCAGCGACAGCAACAGTTGGGTGACATTGTGGTGGGTCACCGCGACACCCTTGGGGGCGCCCGTGGTCCCCGAGGTGTAAATGACGTACGCGACGTTGTCCGCGGCCGGCGCCGGCAATCCCGTGGTGGGTTGGACGCGCACGGCGGGGTCGTCGATGTCGATGACCGGTCCGCACCGGGGCAGATCCGCGCGGATCTCGGCAGTGCTGACCGTCGCGATCGGTGCGGCATCGGTGAGCATGAATTCGATGCGGGCCGACGGTAGCGCCGGGTCGATCGGTACGTAGGCCGCGCCGGTCTTCAGCACGGCCAGGATCGCCACGATCGCCCCGGCCGACCGCGGCATCGCCACCGCCACCCGCTGGCCGGGGCCCGCGCCGCGGCCAATCAGTATGCGCGCCAACTGGTTAGCCGACGCATCGACCTCGCGATAGGTCCACGACCGTCGACCGCAGGTGATCGCCACCCCCGCGGGCGCGTGAGTCACCTGTTCGTCGAAGAGTGCCGGGATGGACACCGGACCGGTCACCGGCTGGGTCAACACCGCGCGGTTGCCGATCGCATCGAGGCGGTCGCGCTCCGACTCGGCGAGGACGCCGATCGTCGACAGCGCCCGGGCGGGATCGGCGGTCATGGCCGAAAGCACCTGCCGCAGTCGGGCGATCATCGTCTCGATGCTGGGCGCGTCGAAGACGTCGGTGCGGAACTCCACCGTTCCGGTGATGCCGGCGGGCCGGCCGTCCTCTCCCCAATGTTCGGCGAGCGAGAAGACCAGATCCATCCGGGCGACCTGGGTCTCCAGGGGCAGCGGCGTGACCTGTATATCGCCCAGATTCAGGTCGACGGGTTGGTTGTTCTGCCAGGCCAACATCACCTGGACCAGCGGGTGATGGGCGAGGTCCCGGGTGGGGTTGAGCCGTTCGACGAGCACTTCGAAGGGAACGTCCTGGTGATCGTAGGCCGCCAGGCTGCGCTGCCGCACCCTGGCCAACAGTTCGGCGACGCTGGGATCGCCGCCGAGGTCTACGCGGAGCACCAGGGTGTTGACGAAGAAACCGACGACGTCGTCCAGGGCCGGGTCGCGCCGGCCCGCGATCGGAAAGCCCACCGCCACATCGGAACTCGCGCTCAGGCTGGACAGCAGCACGGCAAGGCCGGCCTGCACGACCATGAAACTGGTCACGTGGTGGGCTTGCGCCAGGTCGGCGATCTGTTGCTGAAGGTCGGCCGGCCACTGCACGGCCAGGCCGGCCCCACGGTAATCGGCCACCAAGGGATACGGCCGGTCGGTGGGCAGCTCAACACGTTCCGGTAGCCCGGCCAGGGCTTGTTCCCAGTAGGCGAGCTGCACGGCGATGGGGCTGTCCGGGTCGTCGAGGTCGCCGAATTGGGCGCGCTGCCACAGCGTGTAGTCCACGTATTGGACCGGCAGCGGCGCCCACTGCGGGGCTCGTCCGGACGACCGGCTGGCATAGGCCGTCCCGAGGTCACGCACCAGCGGGGCCAGCGACCACCCGTCCGCGGCGATATGGTGTACCACTGCCACCAGGACGTGTTCATCGTCGCCGGTGTGGAAAAGCCATGCCCGCAAGGGCAATTCGCTGGTTAGATCGAAGGTGTAGCGCGCCGCCTCGTGGGTGGCCTCCGCCAGCCAGGAGGCCGGCCACCGGGTGGCGTCGACGACCTGCCAGCCGACTTCGCTGCGCTCGGGCGGGACGACCGCCTGTTGCGGCGTGCCTTCGGGCGCGAGGAACAGGGTCCGCAGGCTTTCGTGGCGGCCCACCACGTCGGCTAGGGCGGCGCCCATCACCTCGGCATCCACCAGCCCGCTCAGCTTCAGGGCGACCGCCATGTTGTACACCGGCGATGGGCCCTGGAACTGGTCGATGAACCACAAGCGCGACTGGGCGAACGACAAGGGCACCAGCGCCGGCCGTTCGGCGGGCACCAAGCGGTCGGTGCGGGCGGCGCCGGCCTGCACGTGGGGCGCGAGTTGTGCGACGGTGGGTGCCTCGAACAGGGATCGGACGGTGAGGTCGGCGTCCAGATCGGTATTCACGGCCGAGACGAGCCG
>NZ_LZKY01000423.1:0-1111 GCF_001673055.1 Mycobacterium sp. 1245801.1 | reverse complement strand
GAGCGCCGGAGTTTGCGACGCGTGCCGGCGGCGGGAAGCAAGCCGTGACGATCTCGACCCGGCTACGGGCCCCCACCCGGCTACGGGGCGCCGCCCCGGCCCGCGTTCAGCGTCGGTGACGCGTTCGGCTGGGCCTGGAACGCATTCACCAAAAACCCTGTGGCGCTGATCGTTTCGGCTCTCGTCTACGGGGTGCCTGGATACTCGGGAGGTTGGCTCATGTCCGTCCTTGCTGTCGGATTTCCAAGTGTGGCGAAGTTTCCTTGAGAAAACGCCCGCGGAACTCGGCAACCGGAACTTAGCAAAGATGGGCCGTGGGTGCCGGGATTGCCGGCTGCGTGCCTGGGCCGGCGCGGGCGTCGGCCGGTCGTGGTATGCCTGAAGCCGTGTCCGACGGTCTGTTTGACCTACCCGGCGCGTCGCAGCCGACCGATCACGGGCTGGGCGTGTCGGGCGGCGCCCCCCTGGCGGTGCGGATGCGTCCGGCATCGCTGGACGAGGTGGTCGGGCAGGACCATCTGCTGGCGCCCGGGTCCCCGCTGCGCCGCCTGGTCGAGGGTTCGGGCGTGGCATCGGCCATCCTGTACGGGCCCCCCGGCAGCGGCAAGACGACGCTGGCCGCGCTGATCTCGCAGGCGACCGGGCGCCGGTTCGAGGCGCTGTCGGCCCTGTCGGCCGGTGTCAAAGACGTTCGGGCGGTGATCGATAGCGCGCGCCGGGCGCTGCTGTCCGGCGAGCAGACGGTGCTGTTCATCGACGAGGTGCACCGGTTCTCCAAGACCCAGCAGGACGCGCTGCTGTCGGCCGTGGAGAACCGGGTGGTGCTGCTGGTCGCGGCGACCACGGAGAACCCGAGCTTCTCGGTGGTGGCGCCGCTGCTGTCCCGCTCGCTGATCCTGCAGTTGCGGCCGCTGAGCGCCGACGACATCCGCGCGGTGGTGCAGCGCGCGATCGACGACCCGCGCGGGCTGGGCGGTCAGATCGCCGTCGACCCCGAGGCCGTCGACCTGCTGGTGCGGCTGGCCGCCGGCGATGCCCGGCGCGCGCTGACGGCGCTGGAGGTCGCCGCCGAAACTGTGCGGGCGGCCGAACCCGGTGGCGAGTTGACCGT
>NZ_LZKY01000422.1:0-42543 GCF_001673055.1 Mycobacterium sp. 1245801.1 | reverse complement strand
GCGCAGCAGGAAATAGCGCACCTGGTCGACGCCGAGCGTGTCGATCAGGTTGATCGGGTCGACCACGTTGCCCACCGACTTGCTCGCGACGGCCGACGGTTTGTTGGAACGCGTCCGGGCCAATTTCGACGCGCAGGCGATGCACCTGGCCCTGGAAGCGATCTGGCTGATGCTCGGCGAGGCCAACAGGTACTTCTCGGCGCAGCAACCCTGGGTGTTGCGCAAGAGCGAGTCCGAGGCCGATCAGGCGCGGTTCCGCACCGTCTTGTACGTCACCTGCGAGGCGGTGCGCATCGCCGCGCTGCTGGTGCAGCCCGTCATGCCCGACTCGGCCGGCAAGCTGCTGGATCTGCTCGGGCAGGCGCAAGACCAACGAGCGTTCGCCGCGATCGGCACGCGCCTGGCGCCCGGCACGGCGCTGCCCGCTCCGACCGGGGTGTTCCCCCGCTACCAGGTCGAGTGAGCGGACCGCTCAACGCCGCGTGACCAGCGGTCGAAGACCCGGACAATTCGGTTGAAGAGCAAGCGAGTTCGGCGCCACGGCCAATTCATCGGGAACGCTTTGGACAAATGTGTCCAACATAACTTCTGGCATAGACCATAATCTTCGGTGTGGAACGACGCCAGAACAGGCAACAGAGCCAATCGCCGATGACGACCTTGAAGGAGCTGCCCGCACTGGTTGTGCTGGAGCGGATCCCGGTTCCGGTGCTGGCGATCGGAGACGACGGCAGTATCTTGTTCGCCAACACCGCATTTGCCGACATGATGGGTTACGAGCCGGAAGAGACCCTGTCGCTGCGATTCGAACAGATCTTCCATCAGGCCCCCGCCTCGGATTCGCTGTTGGCGACGGTGCACGCGCTGGCGAACATGGTCGTCGAACTGGCGCACAAGGACGGCTCGGTGGTGCGCGCGATGATGAGCAAGTCCGCCGTACGACGGGTGGACGATCAGTTCGCCCTCGCGGCGTTCCAGGATCTGACCGAACAGCTCTGGGAAGAGGCGCGCTAGCGCCGCTGACCCTTAGCGGCGGCCGGCCGCGCCGGGCTTGTGCCGCCGCCGCGGCAGGCCGCCGCAGACCGTGAGCCGGAAATGGTCGAACGTGGCGTTGCCGCCGACCGCCAGCCGCGGCAAAGCCAGCGGGTCGCAGCCGCGATCGGCGAATCCCGGTGTGGTGGACAGCGCCCAGCGCACCCCGCGGCGGCGCAAGACATCCTTGGCCCGGTCATCGAAATCCTGCGGCCGGCCATTAGGGTAGGCGAAAACCCTTGGCGTTGAGCCGGTCTCACGTTCGATCGCCACACAGGAATCGGTGATCTCCCGTTCGACCTTGTCGTCGCCACACCGGGCAAGGATGGGGTGGGTCACCGTGTGCGGATACAGCCTCACCAGCGGGTCACCGGCCATGTCCCGCACCTGCTCCCAGGTGAGCATCCGGAACGGGCCGGCGTCCCCGTCGTCGCGGTACCCGAGCGCGGCCAGGACCTCATCCAGCACGGCGACGCGTTCGGTGTCGCCGAGGTTCTTCAGCGCCTCCACCGCGGCCGCGTAGACCCGGCCGCGCCTGGCGTCGCCGTCGAGCGAACGCGTCCCCAATTTCAGTGCGGCCAAGTCGACTTCGGCCACCGCGGTGCGGGCGATCGCCAGCCACAGCCGGTCGGGCCACAATGTTTCGCCGGTGCCGATCGGACCCGTCGCCAGGAACACCGACGCGGGCAGGTTCAACTCGCGCAGCACCGGCAGAGCGTGGGTCGCGAGGTTGCCGGTGCCGTCGTCGAACGTGATCGCCACCGCGAGTGGCGGCAGCGTCCCGTCGGCAAGGGCCGCCAGGGCCTCCTCGAGCGCGAGGACGTTGAAGTGCTTGCGCAGGTACTCCAATTGGCGGCGGTACATCGCCACCCCGCCGACATGCCAGCAGGGCGGCGACAGCGGCGCGTCTTCCACGCCGTGGAACATCACGATGGCGAGCGCGTCGCGATGTCGTCGCCGGGTGAGTGCCGGGACACCGGCGGCGCACAGCGCTGCGGCCGCGATGTTCCTGACGGCGGGGCGGATCTCGATGTCCCTGATTCGCGCCATCAAGGGCCAAACGCTATCGGCGCCGCCATGATTCGCGCCTGACCCGCCACAGGATCACCCCGGCGCCGACGATGGCCACCGCCACCCAGCCCGCACCGAACCAGTACAGCCAGTCGAGGTTGGAATGACTCGCCGATCCCCCGGCCGAGGCGCCGGCGGCCAGCGGCGGGTGATCGACGGTCACCGGGTCTTGCCCGGGCACCGACACCACCGCGACACCCTTGAGCCGCTGCCAGTGCTTGTTGTTGTCGCTCTTGAGCCACCTGATCAGCTCGTCGAGCTGCCCGGGCGCGCCGTTGGACGTCGCGATCAGCAGCGACCGCCCGTGGTTGAAAACCGTTTGCAGAGAAGCGAACCGCAGCACCGGGTCCAGTGTGAGCTTGGCCGGCTTGTCACCGGGGCCGACGGCGCTGACGGTGATCGGGCCGCTGGGCCCCGCGGCCACCGGCAGCGCCACCTCGGACTGGTTCCACCCGTCGGCGGAAATCAGCAGTGCGGGATCGGAGGAGTCGATCGCCTGTTTGATACCGGTGACAGTGGTGTCGATCGGTATCGAGCTGATTCGCTGCAGGCCCACCACGATGTCGAGCGCGCGCACGGTGTCGACGAACGAGTGCTCGGCGATGCCGACCTGGACGCGGGGCATCAGGGTTTGGGGCATCGACTGAAAACCGTCGGGCACCGGCGGCGCGGCGGGGCTGCTCTCAACCGTGCTGTCGCCGTTGATGTTCAGCGTGAGCAGCTGATTTCCCGGTCCGGCGGTGTAGAAGTCGCCGCAGTGTCCGACATTGCTCGCCACGTCGAGTACCAACTCGAGGTTGGTGTAGCGCTGCAGCAGCCGGTCGGGCACGTCGATCCAGCGGTCGATGGTGCCGTGGCCGTCGGTGGGCCAGTGGTCGATGGTTTCCGGGCCGATCGTCACCGCGATCTGGCCGACGCCGTTGTTCGACGTCGGGGTGTAGGACCCCTGCAGATGCACCCGCACCGAGTGGATGGATCGGCCAAACCTGGTCTGGTCCACTCCGATCGACACCCGCGGTTGCAGTGAGGTCGAGTTGGCGAAGGGCTGTCCGAGCTCGCGCAGCGAGGCGGTATTGCCGGGCAGTTGCACCTTGGGCTTCGGCGAATCCACCGTGGCCTTGGCGGACAGGGCCAGCTCCGACACGTCGCTGAACAACGCGGCCGTGTCCGAGTCGTCGGCTCGGTTCAACGGCCCCGACATCAACAGCCACGGCACACCGGAGGAGCCTTGCAGCGAAAGCCCGTTATCCGGACCCTCTTTGACGACGATCTGGCGCTCCAGCGATTGCGGCGGGGCCGGGGGCGCGGCCTGGCCTTCCTGCAGGGGGATCACCACGATGTCGGGAACCTGCTTGCCGTAGTGCGCGGCGGCGGAGGCGGCGAGCTGAATTGCCGTGTCGGACTCCGCCGTCGAGGGCGACTGCGGCAGATAGATGCTCAGCTTCCGCAGCACCGGCGGCAGGAAATGGGCCACGGTGGTCGGCGGCAATTCGGCCCCGGTGTAGGTGACGGTTCCGTTGGTCAGCCGCAGGGGGCTTTCCTGATACAGGCAGTATCCGTCCACCGGAACCAGGTATGCGTGCACGGTGACCGTCAGCCAATTGTCGTTGACTTCCGCGCCCGCCAACGGGATCGCGATCGGTGTCTGGTCGGCGGTGGGCAGGTTCAGCCTGGCAAGGGTGCGCTCCCCCTGCGTCACGGTGATCATCCCCGACCGCAGATTGATCGGCAGCTCGACCGTCGTATTCAAAGCGGCCGGCGTCAGGCCGTGCAGCACCGGCACGGTCAGCTGCTGGCTGCTCGTCAGCCCCCAGAATTCCAGGGTGGAGGCGGACCCGACGTCGAGCAGCGACAGGGTCGTCGTCGAGTCCGTCGACGGGGCCGGGTCGGCCGGCGCAGCCCATGATGCCGGAGCGCTCATCAGCAAGAATCCGACGACACCGGCCAGCGCAATTACTCGACCGAGAGATTTCCGGTATATCACCGGAACAGTATGCATTGTTGAAAGCGCTTCAACCCCAATAACGGAATCGCCGTCGTGGCGACCGCGAAAAGGTATCTCGCAACGCCTCTTCGAGATCCCGCGGCGCCTCGGCACCGGCTATGGGCGAAATCTAATCGGTTTGCGATTCCGCGGTGGCGTCGTCGCGGGACGCCCTGGCCGCGGCATGACGCATTTCTTCGCGCCGGAGGAATTGCCGGAAGTAGGGCAGCGATGCCTCGGAGACGACACCGGGAAGCAGCAGGTTCCAGATCTGATGCAGGCGCTCGGTGGGGTCGCCGACGATGTTGCCGATCCTGCCGTGGCTGGATATCGCGTTGGCTACCAACCGCGCCCCGAAGATGGTGCCGATGACCGACGCGCTGAGCACGTCGGGGTCGATTTCGTTGCGGAGGTCTCCCTCTTTGATCGCCCGCCGAGCCTCTTGCGCCGTCTCCAGCATCAAGTTGGCGTAGAACCGCGAGGCCGCGGCGTTGAATCCGCTTAACGCCGTGGCCAATTGCGCGGCCGCGCGGGCCATTTTGTCCGAGCTCAGCACCTCCACGATCGTGAACGTGCCGTGCAGCAGGTTCTCCAGCCCGGGCGACGACGATCCGCAGACATTGCGGAAAGCGCTGAGAAGGGTGTCGGAGCCTTCCTCGATGATGTTCGACGCCAACGATTCTTTCGAATCGAAATGGTGATAGAGGGCGCCCTTGGTCATTCCGGTCCGCTCGATGATGGTGCTCCAACCGGCGGCGGCATACCCGACGTCACTGAACACTTCGATGGCGGAGTCGAGGATCTTCCGGCGGGTGGCTTCAGAGCGAACTTGGCGCGCCATGGTGCACGCACCTCCGGGATCTCATCGGATGCGCAGAGCGCTCATCTGGTTTCACATTGCCCGCAAGACGGCTCACAGTATCAGTCGTTACAACGATCCGACCGTGCAAACTGCCCGCGCCGTTACTGGTCGTCGGCATCCGCTGAACTGGTGGTGATGGCGAGCGCCGCACGCCGCCTGAGGAATTGGCGGAAGTATTCGGTGCGGTCCGCTTGCAGAATCCCGGTCAACAGCAAAGACCAGCACTTCTCCAGGTCGCGCAGGAACCGCTCGGGGTCGTCCAGGTCGCTGGTTTTGCGCAGCCCCATGTGCAGCGAAACCATCAGGCGGCCGATGTCCTGCGGGTCACACTCGTCGTTGATATCGCCCTCGGCCTTGGCCTGCTCGGCGACCCTGCCCAGGGCTTTGATCCACTGATCGAACAACTTCGCCTGCAGCCCGTCCGAGAGGCCGACCGACTCCATCAGATTCAGTCCCGACCTGACGGCATCGGTCTTGATGTCCTTGATGGCGATCAGATACGAGAAGTCGATCAGGGTCTCGAGGCCCGAGAGGCCGCGCGTCATCAGTTCTTGCACGGCGACGGCGCCGGCTTCTGTCTGGCTGTCGATGATCGCGACGGCCAGCGCGTGCTTCGACTTGAAGTGGAAGTACATGGCGCCCTTGGTCAGCTCGGCCTCGGCGAGGATGTCGTCGAGACCGACGTCGTGGTAGGGGCGCCGGGCGAACTGGTGGGATGCGGCCCGCAGGATCTGTTGCCGGGTCGCGTCCGCTCGTCCGTCAGTCGAATGGGTCGTCATAACACTCGCGAGCTCAGGTACCCCGCGGCGCGGGTTGGGCGCCGCCGTTTCGCCCGAGGCCGACGCCGCGGGCCGTTTCGCCCGCCGTTACGTCGTCGAACGCCTTGCTCATGCAGGGCACAACTACCTCGGTTCTTCAGGGGTGGGAGCGAACACGCACCCGTGTCGCTCAAGACATGTAGCCCACTCCAGAGGTTAGCAGTCATACGGCTGTCCCGTTTGACGCGTGCGTAAATACCTGAGGTCTAGATCACACGCTATTGTCAAACCATTGGTATGTTTTGTACGCTATTGTCAGATCGTCAGTTTGGTAACGGCCTAAACATCGTCTCGACCGTCTGCACCGCATAAGGGGAAGCACATGTCGTTCGTCACGGCGAACCGCTGGTCACAGGCCTCAACCGGCCCACGGACCACGGCTGACCAGCGGATTGTCGACGCACCGACGATCGCCTCCACCTCTCCCGCCGCCGGCGCCGCGTCGGCCCGGCAGCCCGTCACGGTCTGAAATGATCGATTTCGGAGCGCTTCCGCCGGAGATCAACTCCATCCGGATGTACACCGGACCCGGCCCGCTTTCGCTGATCGCCGCCGCGGTGGCCTGGGACGGCCTGGCCGCCGAATTGCATGCCGCATCGAGTTGCTACCGCACGGTTATCGCGGGCCTGACCACCCAGCGCTGGATGGGCCCGTCGTCGCTGGCGATGGCCTCCGCGTTCGCGCCGTACATGGCGTGGACGGCCGGGGCCGCCGCCCGGGCAGCGGAATCGGCCGGTCAGGCCCGGCTCGCCGTGGAGGTCTACGAAGCCGCCTTCGTGGCGACGGTCCCCCCGCCGGCGGTCGCGGCCAACCGGGCGCAGCTCGCGATGCTGGTCGCGACCAACTTCTTCGGCCAGAACGCGGCGGCGATCGCGGCCACCGAGGCCGAGTACGGCGAAATGTGGGCGCAGGACGCCGCGGCGATGTACGAGTACGCCGCGGGCTCCGCGGCCGCGTGCTCGGTGACCCAGTTCAACCCGGCGCCCAAGATGACCAACGAGAGCGGGGTGGCCGAGCAGTCCGCGACGGTCGGGCGGGTCACCGCGCAAACCGAGCAGGCAAACCTCGCCCAGGTGGTGTCGAAGGTGCCCACCACGCTGCACCAGCTTTCCTCGCCGATGAAGTCCAGCGTCTCCATGCTGACCGACACCGGCAGCGACGTCGGCACCACCCTCGGAACCACCGGGAGCACGGCGACCGACTCGTCGATCATGACGGGCCTCGCGTCGGGCATACCCGGCGCCATTCCCAGCGCGTTCTCGGCGGCGGCCACCCCGCTGTATGGGATGTCCTCCATCCTCGGCATGGCCCAAACCGCACAGGGCTTGGCGAATGCCGCCAGCAGCGGGGCCGCGGCCGCGGCGTCGGGGGCAGCCAGCGCGGCGAGCTCCGGCGCGGGCGCGCTCGGATCGCTCGGCTCGATCGGCTCGGGTGTCTTCGGCAGCCTCGGCAGCGCCGCGTCGCTGGGCCCGCTGGCCGTGCCGGCGAGCTGGACGAGCGTGATCCCGGCCGCCAACAGCGCCGTCTCCGCGCTGCCCGCCATCAACCTCGCCGGCGCGAACGTGCCCCCCAGCGTCATGGGGTCGTTGCCGCGCCTGGCGGCCGCGACGGGCAAATCGCTCGGACCCCGATACGGCGTTATCCCGACCGTGATGACCCGCCCGCCGGCCGCCGGATACGCGTAAACCCACGCATGAGCGCAACGGTTTTCCAGGCCCGGTAGTCAAGAAGGAGCGGTAAGTGAAATACACGCCCACCAAGGTCGCCGGGGTGACAATCATCGATTTAGAAATCCACCGTGACCATCGCGGGTTCTCCTCACGGACGTTCTGCGCCAGGGACTTCACCAATCACGGGCTGAATTTCGATGTCTCGCAGACGAATATCGTCTTCAACTACACCCGGGGCACCGTGCGTGGGCTGTACCGTCAGGTGCCGCCACACGCCGAGGCCAAGCTCGTCCGCTGCACGCGCGGCGCCGTTGCCGCCGTCGCGGTCGACGTCCGTCCCGACTCGCTGACCTATGGCGACCACGTGATGGTCGACTTGAGCGCCGACGACCACCGGACGCTGTACCTGCCGCCCTATGTTGCGCACGGCTTCCAGACTCAGGTCGACGACACCGAGGTCAGCTACCAGGTCAGCGGGGACTACGCGATGACCGACGAGCAGGGGATCCGTTGGGATGACCCCGAATTCGGCATCTCGTGGCCCATTCCGGTCACGGTCATCTCGGAGCAGGACGCGAGCTGGCCCGCACGCAAACCCAGATTGGTTCCAGTGGAACAGGTGGCGACATGCATCAGTCGGTAATGATTCGCAACACCGTGGACATCATGCCCAGCCGCCGACCGGTTAAGCCCTGGCCCGCGGACACGACCGCGGTGCGCCGCGGCGACACCAACGGCTCCCCGGCAACCGCCGCTCCGGCGTCCTCGGCCGGCGGCAACGCGTTGCGGCGCTGGCAGGATCAGTACTCGCAGTACCTGCGGATCAGCGACTCGGTGATCGTCTGCGCGTCGGTGCTGTTGGCTCAGTATGTCCGGTTCGGGGAGATCGCGAACACCTCGGGTTACTCGGACCCGACGATGACGCTGTTCTCCTTCCTCTTCGCGGCACTGTGGCTGTCGGCCCTCGCGGTGTTCCAGACGCGCTCGAGCCGGATCATCGGGGCGGGCATCGAGGAGTACCGGCGGATCGGCACGGCATCCTTCTGGACATTCGGGATCATCGCGATGGTCACGCTGCTTGCCAAGGTCGATCTGGCCCGCGGCTATCTGGCCATCGCGCTGCCCGTCGGGACGCTGGCGTTGTTGGGAAGCCGCAGCGGGTGGCGCAAGCACGTCAACCGCAAGCGGGCCGACGGCCATTGCCAGACCCGGGTTTTGGCGATCGGCGACCGCCAGGCGGTGACCCACCTCGCGCACGAACTGGCCCGCAATCCGCTGGCCGGCTGCATCGTGGTCGGTGTCTGCATCCCCGGTTATGGTCCGGGCCGCGGCAACACGCTGACCATCGGCGGCCGGGAAATCCCGATCCTGGGCGACCAGACCCATGCGGCCACCGCTATCGCCAGCTGCGGCGCGGACACAGTGGCGCTGACACAGACGGATCACTTTGGGATGCACGGGATCCGAGAGCTGATGTGGCAGCTCGAGACGATGGACGTCGACCTGGTGGTGTCCCCCGGTGTGATGGACGTGACCGCGGCGCGCCTGACGCTGCGCCTCACCGCGGGCCTGCCCCTGCTGCACGTCGACAAGCCGCAATACGAAGGGGCACACCGCTTTCAGAAGCAGGCCTTCGACTTCCTGTTCTCGCTGGCGGCGCTGGTCGCCACCGCGCCCATTCTCATCGCTGCTGCCATCGCCATCAAGCTGACCAGCAGGGGGCCCGTCTTCTACCCGTCGGAACGCATCGGCGTCGACGGAAAGCCCTTCACGATGCTGAAGTTCCGCACCATGACCGACGGGGCGGACACCCAGCTCGAGCAACTGCTGTCACTCAACGAGGGCGCCGGCGGCATGCTGTTCAAGATGCGCGACGACCCCCGGGTCACTCCCATCGGCAAGATCCTTCGCCGCTACAGCATCGACGAGCTGCCCCAGTTCATCAACGTCCTCAAAGGCGACATGAGCGTCGTCGGGCCGCGGCCTCCGTTGCGGCGCGAGGTCGACAACTACGAAAACGACGTGAAGCGCCGGTTGCTGGTCAAGCCCGGAGTCAGCGGACTGTGGCAAGTGAGCGGCCGTTCGGACCTTTCCTGGGAAGAGTCGGTGCGGCTGGATCAGTCCTACGTCGACAACTGGTCGATGTCAGGCGATCTGGTGATTATCGCCAAGACGGTGAAAGCGGTACTCACAAGCCACGGAGCCTACTAGGCTCGCGAGCCATGACCGAGCCGACGGCAGCCGATGCGCTGGTGCCGTCGGTGCCGCTCACCCGGATGGCGCACGCGTTCTCGATCCAGTTGATCTGCCGCGCTCTGGGCATGCTGGCCTCGGTGGTCTCGGTGGCCATGACCGCTCGCTATCTGGGGCCCGGGCGTTACGGCCAACTCTCCATCGCGGTGCTTTTCATCGCCATGTGGACCAGCCTGGCCGATCTCGGCATTGCAACGGTGATCGTGCGCCGGGTGACCTCCGGCCGCGGCGATCTGGAGCGCCTGGTGCGCATCAACAGCGGCCTGGCCCTGATCTATTGCGTGCCACTGGCGGTGCTGGCCGCCGTCTCCGGATTGCTCATCTATCACGACCCCGAGGTGCGAGTGATGCTCGTCGTGCTCTCGGGAGCGTTGCTGATGCAGACCATGGTGACCCGTTTCGAGCCGGTATTTCTTGCCACCGTCCGATTCTCGGCGGTGGCCATCTCCGACGTCGCCGCCCGAACGGGCACGCTGGCCATGGTCGCCTGCCTGGTTGCGATGCGGTCGGACGTCATCTGGTTCGCCGTCGCGCAGCTGATCCCGCCCGCCGTGCAGCTGCTGATCCAGGGCGCCGCGGCGACGCGGCACATCTCGGTACGCCCGATCTTCGCACCGCGGGAGGCGGCCGACCTGTTACGGGAAAGCCTGCCGCTGATCGGTTTCCTGGTGGTCGGCCTGCTGTACTGCCGCGCCGACGGCGTGATCCTGTCCTTGCTGAGCACGCATTCCGAAGTCGGGGTGTACGGGCTGGCCTTCACGGTCGCGTTCAACACCATCGTGGTCTCGCTGATCTTTCACAAGTCGACGCTGTCGACGGCCACCGAGCTGTTTTCGCGTGACGTCGCCGCCTTCGCGGGATTTCTGCGCCGCAGCGTGGAGCTGATGTGTTTTGTGGCGGTACCCGTGGCCACCGTCGGGGCGCTGCTGTCCGGACCGCTGATCGCGTTCTTCGGCGACAAAGCGTTCGTCGAGCGCGGCACGCCGACGCTGGCGCTGCTGTTCGTCGCGGCGGCCCTGCGTTTCGTCGGCGGCACCCTTGGCCAGGGATTGGTCGCCAGTCATCATCAGCGGATCCTGTTCTGGTTGACGATGGCCACCCTGGTGGTCAACGTCGCACTCAACCTCAGCCTTGCGGGGCGGTACGGTGCGGTCGGGCCGGGCGTCGCGCTGGTGTGCACGGAGTTCTTCAACATGATGGTCAGCACCTGGTGGTTGCGCCGTCACTGCGGCTACCGCACGCCGGTGCTGTTCGTGCTGCGGTTGCTGATCCCGACGGCAGCGAGTGTGGCTGTGGCGCTTCTACTTTCGGGGCATCACGTCGTCGTGGTCCTGCTCGCCGCCGCCGCGGCCTACCTGGCCACCAGCGCCGTCGCCGGCCCGCTCGGCTGGTCGAGCCTGACCTCCCTGCGCCGCAATCAGCTGGCGGCATGAAACGCACAACGGATCGGGCGTATCTGAAGCGCCCGGTCGGCGAGCCGACCGACCTGTCCACCGTCCGCTCGCTGGCGGTGCTCATCGCGCACCGTCGCAGCCACGAGTCGCTACAGCGCTGCCTGGCCAGTGTCGCCGAGCAGCTGACCGCGGTGGCGGTCTACGTCTACCACAGCAGCGACGAGGAACTTCCCGGACGAGCCGAGCTGGCCGCGGAATACCCTGCGGTGCAATGGGTGTCGAAACCGGGCAATGTCGGCTTCGCCGCGGCGTGCAACGCGCTGGTGGACCACGCACCCGCCGACGCCGACCTGTTGGTGCTCGATCCCGACGCCCGGCTGCTGGGCCCGCTCACCCGCACCCGGGAGTTACTTCGCGAGCCTCGGGTGGCGGCGGTTTCACCGATTGTGCGGGCCGCCGAAACCGGTTGGGCACCACGGGGCCTCGCAACGATACGGCCGAGACCCGTTGCGGGCGCGACCGTGCTGGCGATCAACCGCGCTGCCTGGAACGCCATCGGCGGCTTCGACGAGGAATTCTTCGGCTCCGGCGAGGCCGCCGACTGGCAGGCCCGAGCCCGCGCTGCGGGATGGCGCGTTCTGTCGGTTGACGAGCTCGGCGCCGAACGCGCCACCGCGCCACCCGCTGACGGCGATGCGGGCCGCGATCAGGACCTGCGCCGGGCCAACGCCGCGCTGCTGCTCGAGCACCAAAAGAATGTGCACCTCGCCGACGCGTATCTGGCCGGCGCCGCCCTGCTGGACCGGTTGCGGCGGCCACCGCGGGTCGCGCGGGGGGCCGCCCGAGGCCGCCGCACGCCGCTGCCGACGATCGTGATCACCACCAACCGCCTGGTCTACGGCGGGGCCGAGCGGCAAAAGGCGCTGCTGGCAACGGAATTGGTCCGTCGCGGCTTCCCGGTCACCATCGTCTGCGTTCAGCGGCTCGGCCCCCTGATCTCGGAGATTCCGGACGCCGTGCGCGTCGTGCGCCAACCCTGGTGGGCGCCGATGGTCGACGTCGCCGAGGGTCCGGCGGTGGTCGTCACCGGCGACACCAACACCGAGGTGGGCTTCGGTAGTTTGTGGCGCGCGGCCGGCCGAAAGCGACGCTGGCTGGTTGCGCCGCACGTCCCCCCCGCGGAGGACCGGCCCATCTATTCGCGGCCGTTGACGGCGGCGATGCGGCGTGCCGACGGATTCATCGTGTTGGCGCAACGGCATTGGGACATGCTGGTCGCCCAGCATCGGCTGCGGGGACGGCGATTCATCGCACCCAACGGTGTCGCGGACATCGGCGAGCTGAGCCCCCGGCAGCGACCTGGCGGCGAGCCGCTGCATTTGGTGATGCTGTCCCGCATCGTCGAACACAAGAACCCCCACCTGCTGATCGAGGCGCTGAGCGGGCTCGACGGGATGCCCTGGCGGTTATCCATTTTCGGCGACGGACCCGACCGGGAGAGGCTGCAGGCGGCCACCCCTGCCGGCCTGGGCGAGCGGGTGCAGTGGCGCGGCTGGTCGGCGGGGCCCGGCCCGGCCCTGGCCGACGCGGATCTGCTGTGCGTGCCGAGCCGCTCCGAGGCCTTCCCGGTGGTGATCCTCGAGGCGATGTCGCGCGCCATACCGGTTGCGGCGTCGGCGGTTTGCGCTGTCCCGGAGATACTGGACTTCGGCCGGGCCGGATTCCTCGTCGAGCCCGTGTCGGTCTCGGGCTGGCGAGAACAGCTGTCCCGGATCTTGGCCGACCCGGGCGCGTTGCCGTCGGTGGGGCAACGTGGCTACGAGCGCATGCGCAAGCACTACACGGTCGAGGCGATGGCCGATGCCTACCTCGATGCGATCGAGGCCGTGCTGTGAATTCGCCCCGGGTGCTTTGGCTTTCGCCGTGGACACGGCCGGCGGTGCGCGTGCAGGCCGAAGCGCTGCTGCGCCACGGCGCCGACGTGTTATTGGTGACCTCCGACCAGCACCCGGAGTCCGACGCCGCGCGCGATTACGAGTTGGTGCTCGACCCGCGATTCCGCAGCGGCGCAACGTGGCTCCCGACGCTGCGGGCCTGGCGCCGCATCCGCGAGTACCGGCCGGACGTGGTGATCGCCGAACTGGTCAGAGATCCCCGCTGGATCGCGCTGGCCGGACGGGTCCCACGCATCCAGGTGGTGCACGACGATCGGCCACACGATCCCGACGAACTGACGCCGGCCTACGAACGTGCGGTCTTCGACCGCTGGGGCGCCCGTTCGGCGGCCACCGTCACCTACAGCGATTACGTCGCGACCGCCGTCGCCGCGCGCCGCGACATCGCCGGCACGCCCGTGCATGTCGTGCCGCTGGCCAGCGACCTCGACCTGGACCGGCTGCCGGCGTTCGTCGGGCCGCAAGGGCGCCGCAATTTCGTGATGTTCGGCCGCCTCAACCCGTACAAGAACGTCGACGTCGTGCTGCAGGCCTGGCAGCGACATGTGCTCGGGGGCGCCTGGCGCGGAGACGATCTGGTGCTCATCGGCGGCGGGTCACTCGAGGCGACCGCCCTGCCCAAACACGCGCGCTGGCGCAACGGCAGCTTCCGTTACGCCGACGTCATCCCGGCGCTGGCCGCCGCGAAGGGTTCGATCGCCCATTACCGGCGTGCTTCGCAAAGCGGCGTGCAAGTGCTCTCGATGCAATTGGGCGTGATGCCGATCGTGTCCACCGCCGGTGCCCTGCCCGAGTACCAGCCACCGGGTTGTCCCCCGGTCGGCATCGACGACGTGGCCGGGCTCGCCGCCGCATTCGACGCCCTGGCCGACCCCGACGTCGCCGCGGCGCAAGGGGCCGAGGCCGCACGCCATTACGCACAGCGGTGCTCGGTCGACCTGGTCGCGGACCGCTTGCTGGAGGTCATCGCCGCGGTGACGACGGCCCGGCGGCGCTGACCGGAAACGCTCAGGCCAGTCCACGCCAGAACGTCTCGAGCCATCCGGTCAGCTCGCGGGCCCGGCCCAGCGCATCGGCGGGTGCCACCCGAGACCGGGTCGCCGCGATCGCCGCTGGAAGCTCCTCCATCTGCCGGACCACGGTGGCCAGGCCGCCCGCCTCCAGCTTCTCGGCGAACGGCAGCTGGTGCTCGTCGACGTGTTCACCGAGCCGCGAGCGACGGGGCACCACCACCGGATGCTTGCCCTGCTCGATGCACAGCAAGGCCGATCCGGCGCCGGCGTGGCTGATGGCCACCGATGCGGACCGGATCTGGTCACAAACGTCCCCGAAGGACAGGAAGCGTTCGAACTTCGCGTGGCGCGGTTCGTAGCGGCAGGTGCCGAGCTGCACGAAAAAGTCCTCCCCGGCCGTGCCCGCCCGGGCCAGCTCGTCGACCGCGCGGGCCAGCCGGTCGAACGGGTGCACCTCCATCCCCATGATCACGAAGATCACACGATCCTCCCGTGATATTCGGTGCGGGGAATGCGGTCGACCAACTCGGGCCACTGCACCAGAAACCGGGAGGCGAAAGGCTTTACCATCCGGGCGGTCAGGGACAGCTCGGTAATGCGGGTGATCGACTCGACGAAGACGGTGGGGATTCGCAGCAGCCAGGCCAGCCAGAGGAACGGGGCGGCCACGCCCGATCCGGTGGTCAGGATCATCGCGGGCCGGTGGCGGATCAGCAGCCGCAGCGCCAACACCAGATTGCGCAGCAGGTTGGGAACATTGCGGACGGTGGGGTGCGCCGCCCAGTAGATCTCCGTCTCGTCGCGCAGCAGGTACCGGGCGTCGGCGGTGGGAAAACTCACCCAGAACCGATCCTTGTCCTGCCAGAACTCCCGCAGGCAGAACATTTCGTAGATGTGCCCGCCGGAGGACGCGATGAGGAGCAGGCGGCCCATGTCCTCCCTCATCTCAGGCGCTCGCGACCAAACTCGGCCGCACGACAAGAGCTTTCGCTCCCGCCCTCACCGCACGAGGCGCGGTGGCAGCTCAATGGTAATGAACCCGGCCTCGCCTCAATCGCGTTCTGGCATATAGCAACGAAACTCGGCCGGCACCGGGTGGATGTACGCCGCCGACGGGCGGCGGGCGACGAGATCGACGAGATCGCCGAAATCGGCAACCCACCGATGCTAACGTCATCATCGTTGCGTTGAGCGCCCCTAGAGCAGGCGATCTCACTGCGTACGAGGACAGGGATGCCCGTATGTCTTGATAGGCGTCGGCGCAGCGATCGACTGCGCGGCGGCCGTGCTGCATCCGTGCACCGGGCGCCATCATCCGAGCAAAGTGGAACCCCTCCCGCCCCTGCGGCTCGACACCTTCGCCGCACACGTCGCCGCGGGACTCGAACGAAGAGTGAAAGGCGCACACGATGATTCGTACGGCCCTGGTCGGTCTCGGAAAGATGGGGCTGTCGCATCTCGCGGTCCTGCGCACGCATCCAGACCTGGACGTGGTGGGCATCTGTGATTCGGCCGGCTATGTGCGCGACGTCCTGTCCAAATACACCGGCCTGAACTGTTACGACGACTTCGACCGGATGCTGGCGGCGACCGACGCCGAAGCGGTCGTGGTCGCCGTCCCCTCCAGGCTGCACGCACCGATCGTCGAAAAGGCGCTAACGGCTGGGGCACACGTCTTCTGCGAGAAGCCGTTCGTGCTCGATGTCACGGATGGCGAGCGGCTGGTGACCCTGGCGGAGACGCGGGGGCTCGTCACCCAGGTGGGTTATCACTGCCGCTTCATCGGCTCCTTCCGGGAGGCGGCGCGGATCGTCGCCTCCGGCGCGCTGGGGCGCATCCACCATGTCCGCGCCGAAGCGTACGGTCCGGTGGTGCTCCGGGAAAAGGGCAGCACCTGGCGGGGCGTGAAGGCCGAGGGTGGCGGCGCCCTCTACGACTACGCCTGTCACGCCATCGATCTGATCAACTTCGTGGCCGGCGTGCCGCATTCGGTCGACGGGGTGGTCCGCCAGAGCGTGTTCTCGCGCGACGTCGACGACGAGGTCTACTGCACCATGCGCTATCCCGACGGCGCGACCGGGCAGCTGTGCGTGAACTGGAGCGACGAGAGCTTCCGCAAGATGTCGACGAAGGTCTCGGTGTGGGGAACCAACGGCCGCATCACCGCCGACCGCCAGGAGTGCCAGATCTACCTGCGTGAGGCACACCCCCGGCTCCCCGAGTTCGGCAAGGGCTGGACCATCCGGTACACGACCGACCTCACCGAACAGGTGTGGTATTACCTTCGCGGCGAGGAGTATTCGGCGCAGATCGACTACTTCGCCAACAGCGTCAAACAGAACCGGGTGGACGGCGAGAACACGTTTCGCTCGGCGCTCGACGTCGATCGGGTGGTCGACATGATCACCGGCAATCCGGCCTCCGTGGCGCCGCCGCAGGATGCGGTGAACGGATCCCCGCGCGGCGCCTTGCGGCGCGAGATCGTCGCGCGCATCAAGAGACTCGCCACCTCGAAGGCATCGTGACCATGGACCGCGTGCTTTTCGGAGACAACCAGTTCTTCGGTGTCAATCACATGTCCGAGGACAAGGCACGGGCACAGGCGATACGCTTCCAGCATCTGCCCGCCGTGCTCGCGACGCTGGACGACGCCTATCGGGAGGGCATCCGCACCTTCGTCTGCACCACCCACGATCGGGTCGGTGAGATCTGTGATCACTTCCGCGCCAACCGTACCGAATACCCCGACTACGTCTTCTACCCGTGCATGCCGTACGCGCACAAATACGCCAACGCCGTGACCGAATTCGGCATCGTTGAGGCGCTGCGGAAGTTCTTGCCCGACAACGGCGCCGTCAGATCGATGTTCAAGGGCGGCGTCGCGATCGCCAGCAAGGACGTCGAGCCCTTGATGCAACTCCTGGTCGATGCCGAGATGAAGATGTTCGCCGGACTGTCGACGCCCGTCATCTTCATCCAGAACGTGGTGACCGACCTGCTGCTCGGGCTCGGAATGGACGAGGCCTTCCGGCTGTTCTCCGACCACGTCAGGCTCAAGTACGACGCCGAGCCGGGCTTCATCACGATGAACCTGCCCAGGCTCCTCGATGCGCTCGACAGGCAGGGCATCGAAAACCCGATCGTGTGCGCCAATTTCAACAAGATCGGCTTCCGGATGTGCGGCGGTGTGGAGCTCTACGAGAAGACCGTCCGCGACCGCCGGTGCCGGCTGATCGCGATGTCCGTCCTCGCCTCGGGCGCGATCCCGCCGCGCGAGGCGATCGAGTACGTCTGCAACCAGCCGCAGATCCGGTCGATCGTGTTCGGCGCGTCCAGCCGCGCCAACATCGCGCAGACGAAGTCCCTCATCGACGACATGTGGGCAACGGCGACGTGACCGCGCCGCGAGCGTCCGCAAGGCGCCGGGCAAGGCGGACGCCCAACGCGATCCCGACGAGTGTCGGATTGGCTTGACTGGACGTCGGCAGCACCGACGTGCTGGCCACGTGTAGGCCGCGGACGCCGTGCACCTGCAGTTGCGGGTCCACGACGCCGTCCTGCGGCGAATCCGACATCCTGGTGGTCCCCGCCTGGTGGAAGCCGGTCCGCTTCGCCATGTAGGCACGCACCGACGCCTCGACGTCGTCGGTCAGCCACTCCACGTAGCCCGCGCCGTGGCGACGTAGGTGCTCGTCGATCGCGACGATCGCCTTGCGCACGCTCTGGTAGTCGGCCTCGGAGAAGTGCATATGGGTGCGAATCCGCCTCATGCCCAGGGCATCTCGCTCGTCGGTCAGCTCGACGCGACTTTCCCAGTGCGGAAGGTGCTCGCCGTGGTATTGCAGCAGGTAGCGGTTGTCGGCGCTCTTGACGAAGAATCCCGGTGCCTTCCTGCCCTTGCGCAGGAACCGGGCGTAACAGAACTCGAACGCGAAGCGGATCGATCCGATCAGGTCTCGCACGATGTTGCGCAGGTGCGCGACGATGCGCGGCGGTCCGTCCGTCTTCGTGTGTGCCTCACGAATGGCGCCGGCGAGCAGGAACCGGCCGAGCGGCGAGATGAGGGTCAGATAAACCCCCGACAGAATGCCGCTTCCGTGGCCCGGATCGCTGATCGGCGGATTGACCAGCCAGACTGCGGCATTGGGCATTCCGGATTCACGCAGCAGGTGCGGGTCGAAGGTGAAGCGCCGGCGAACGTAGACACCGTCGTTGTCGCGTTCGTACCCATAGAGGATCTGGTCGGTGTTGAACTGCACACGCGCCACCCGGCTCTCGACGTGAGCCATGTACCACCGACCCAGGTGCCCGCCCGCATTTCCCAGCCCGCCGGGATGATGGCGGTCCGACGCCAGCAGCAGACGGGTGGCCTCCAAGCCGCCGGTCGCAACGATGTAGTCCGTCGCGACCACTGTGCCCTGCCGGCCGTCGAGCGTCTTGACCACCAGATGATCGACGCGGTCACCGGACGGCGGCGTCACGATTTCGGTGCAGGTGAGACCGGTCCACAACGTCAAACCGGGAGCGTCCCGCAGTGCGGTGCGGTATTCGCGACCGAAACGCGTTGGCAGGGCCCAGCGTTCGAGGTCCGTCGTGCGCACCCGGCCGTCGGGCAGTCCACCGATCATGTCGCGGTGCGCGATTTCGGGGATATCGCGCGCGTTGAAAGCCGCCCGGCCGCAGGCCGCCCAATCGCAGGCGCGTTGCAGATACGGCTCGACGTCGTCGTGCCCGATCGGCCAGGGCGCCTGCGCGGTGAGGGGCCGATCCGCGAAATCAATGGGGTCGAACTTGACACAGCGCCCGCCCCACAGCGCCGAGGTCCCTCCGACCTGCCGGCGGACCGTGAGTTCGCTGCGCGAATGGAAGTAGTCGTCCTGGCGCGAATCGAAGCTCGACAAATCCTGCGCCGCCCGGTCCATGCGCTCGAGGCCACTTTCGATGAGCGTCACCTGCACGCCCGCCGCCGCCAGCTCGAGCGCGGTCGCGATGCCGATCGGGCCGGCCCCAACGATCGCCACGTCGGTCTCGATGGCGATGCCGGGCGCGAAGTGGGCCACGCCGCGGATCACGCGGCCGCCCCCGCACGAAACTCCTTGACCAGAGCCAGGAATCGCGACACGGTCTGCGCGTCCGGCGGCGCCGAGACGGCCGTCGCCGCCTCGGCGACGCGGCGGGGCCTGGTGCTGCTGTAGAGAATCGCCGGGCACCCGGTTGCGGCCGCGGCCGATCCGAGGATCAGCGTCGAAAGCGTGCCGGGAGCCAGCGGATCGGTCTGCAGGGCTTCGCGCCAGCGTCCCGCCAAATCCGGGTCGGCCCGCAACGCTGCCGTGAGTTGTCGGTACGGCGCGCTCAGGACGCCGAAGGCGAGGTCGGCGGGTCGCGGCGCCGGGTTGAGCAGGTCGCTGCGCAGCTGGCTCACCCCGTCGGGGGCGAAGGTCCGGGCAAAGTCCGTGTCGAGCCCCTCGTCCTGCGAGACGCCCCAGGCGCGGATCTTGCCCTGCCGGCGGGCGCGTTCGAAGAATTCGCGGAGTTCGTCGCCGGCCACCGTGTCGCCGGGCCGCGGGGCGTGCACGAACAGGATGTCGACGTAGTCGACGCCGAGCGCCGCGAGGCTCTGGTCCAGGCTGCGCGCCGCGATGGCCGCGTTGTACACGCGGGCGGTCTGCGATGGCGCCTGGCGCCGCTTGACGGAGCGGCGCAGCGCGGGCGCCTTCCGGAGCAAAGCCCGTGCGGGACTTTGGAATCGGGCGAGGCGGCGCGCCGTGCCGCCCACGTCGATGCCGAACTTGGTCGCGATGGTCACGGTGTCGCGGTCGACCGTGCGCAGGAACGCTCCCAGCTCGGCCTCCGCCCTGCCCAGGCCGTACATCCGCGCTGTGTCGAAATGGGTGATGCCGGCGGCCAGCGCGCTGGCCAGCACGGCCATCCGCTGCTTCCGCGAGGGCGACTGCATCAACGAGCCGCATCCGAAACCGATTGCGCTGACCGCCAATTGCGGTCCCTGAAGTTCAACCCGCCGCAACGCCACAGCCCTCGTAGATCTGGCGCAGCCGCGCGTCGATGACCGCGGGGCTCCGGGTGGCCGCGATGTGCTGCTGTCCGCGCAGCCCGTCGCGCTCGGCCAAATCCGGGTCGCGCAAATAGCGTCCGATCGCCGCGGCCAGTGCGGGCACGTCGTTGAGCGGGACGATCATGCTCGGATCCGGGGCGATCTGCGCCGTCCCGCCGACGGGAGTTGCCACAAACGGTCGCGCCCCGGCGAGGGCCTCGGTCAGGATCATCGGCATGCCCTCGGCGGACGACGGCAACGCGACCACGCGAACCGAGCGGAGCAGCTCACGGACGGCGTCGGGATGCACCGGGCCTTCGACGGTCAGCCGCTCCGTCGGCGGCGGCGTGTAGTCGTCGATGGGACCGACTATGCGACAACGCCCTTCGATCCCCTCGGCGAGCAGCAGCCGCCACGCCGCGACGAGCTTGTCGACTCCTTTACGCCGCCCGACGGCGCCGGCGAAAAGCACCACGGGCGGCGTGGAGCCGGCGCCGGGGGCGTCCCGATCAACGACGATCGGGTTCGCCACGATGGTGGTTGCCGTACTGGGCGCCACCCCGGCAACCGCGGCGGCCGCGTCCTGCGACAGGGTGATGACATGGTCCGCCTGGCGCAACGTGGCGCCCACGAACCGCGGATTCGCTTGGGCGAACTCGGGAAAGTCCGAGCCGTGGACCGTGACGATCACCCGGAGGCCGCGCGCTCTGGCCAGGCGGATCAGGGATCCCTCCCGCAACCACGCGCCGCCGTTGGAGATGTGAAAGTGCACGATGGTGGCGCGGGGTGCTCGCGACAGCACCAACCCCGCACGGGCGGTGAGCAATAGGCTCCTGACGTGGTGGTGCGGGCCCGCCCACGTGGACAGGACCCGGATCTCGTCGGCGCCGATCCTGTTGTCGCGGATCACCCGGATCACCGACTGCGTCCCGCCGATGCTGTACATGTCGGGCCCCACGTGCGTCACCGCGATCATGTTCGGCCCGCGCGGGCGCGGTCAGCGGGCCGTGGCGATGCCGGCATTGGCATGATCGGTCGGACCGGACGTCGGCGCGGGGTCGGCGTCGGTCGGGGCCGCGTCACCGCTCCTGCGCCGCAGGCCGGCGTATCCCATTGCGGCGCCCAAGGCCACACCCAGGCCCAGCGCGTCCATCGGCATCTCCGGCAGCGGCCAGACGGCGGATATCGCAAGGAGTCCGGCGGCGACCGCCGCGCTGATTTTCGCCGCGGCCGGCGCGCAGCGCAGCGCCAGGATCACGGGTGTGAGCGCGAATATCGCGAACACCGCCATGCCCACCGCTCCTGCCTTGGCCAGCCACCACAGGTAGAAGTTGTGGGAGTAGGCGGGATAGAGGTACAGGTGGAACTCGTCGTCCCCGGTTGGTGGCTGATAGACGTAGCCCAGGCCATGGCCGAACACCGGGGCCTGGGCGATGGTCTCCTTGAGCAGATTGATTTCCCGTAATCGTTCCAACGCCGAATCGTCCACTGCCAGTGCGCTGGACGTCACCCCGCCGAGCACCCGCTGATTGAAGGCGGCGTATTGATCGCTGAGCCACGCCCCGGTCTTCGAGCGTTGCAGCAAGAACAGCGACCCGGGCACCGTCACCGCGATCATGGCCAATCCGACCGTGGCGGTGGTGATCGTGCGCCGCACCGCCGCCCAGCTCAGGCTGCCGACCAACGCCACGCCGGCCGCCACCCCCATGGAGATCAGCGTGTTGCGGGAGAAGGATAACAGCGAGATGCTCAGCGCCGGCGGGCCGAGTGCGAAATACATTGCGGGCCTTACTCGTCCGACGATCGGGGCAGCGACCAGGGCGGACAATATGGCGGTGGCCGGCGTTTGGGTGGAGAGGATGATGCGCACGGCCTGGCCGGCACCCGTGGCGCCCTCCAGGCTTTCCGCGCGGCCGGCCAGCCGGATGGCGAACAGCGAACTCACAATCGCCATGCCCGCGGAAAACCACAGGATCACGATCATCACCCGGATCGAGAATTTGACGTGACCGCCGTAGACGACGAACAACGCCAACACGAATCCGATGGCCATTTCGATCATGGTGGTCGATTCGCGCATCACCACCAGGTCGGCATGGCCGGTTTCGAACCCGGTGACGGTGGACCAGACCACGGTGAGCACCAACAGCCCCGGCAACAAGAAATCATGGGCCCGCGGACGCACGGTCGGGATCAGGTAGCAGATCGCGAGCACCGCGGCCACGTGGTAGGCGTAGATGGTCGCGGGGCCAATGACTTTGCCGACGTGCAGGCCTTCGGGCAGCGCCGCGAAGGCACCGAAGAGCGTGACCGCCACCATTCCTTCGGGTTTCACCCAGTAGACGACCACGCAGAACAACGCGGCGGTCAGCAGCACTCCCTCGGTGGTTCGGCGGACCGAGAACACGCCGAACGCGAAACACCCGAACACGAACATCGCCAGCAGCGTTCCCTCCACCGCCAGGCGATGACGAGCCCGCAGGTAGAGGTTCACGCCGACCCGCTGGCCTTCGATCGGTAGGCGCGGTCCGCCGCCCTGATGTGCAGGGACTGGCGCGCATCGACCAACACGGTCCCGACGACGTGCGCGCCGGCGGCACGCAGAGCGGTCAGCGCATCGTTGAGCTCGTCGGCGGTGGTGCGCCGCGCCCGCACCACCAACACCGTCGCGTTGACGGCACCGGCCAGCAGCCCGGCGTCGGCCGTCGCCAGGACCGGGGGACCGTCGACCACGATTCGATCAAAGCGCGACGACAATTCCTGCAGGACCCGGTCGAGCACTTCCGGCAAATAGGCACTGGCGGGCAAACTCTCGCGGCGCGCGGACCGCGACGCCAGGATGAACAGCCGCGAAATCGGCGTCGGCTTCACGGCTTCCGCGGCGATGGCGGGGTTGGCCAACGCGTTGCCCAGTCCCTCGCCGGATTCGACCCGCAGCAGGCCCGCCAGCACATGCCGGCGACTGTCGCCCTCGACAAGCAGTGTGTCTTCGCCCATTTCGGCGAGCGCGAGCGCGAGGTTCATCGCCGTCGTCGTCGTGCCTTCGCCGCCGAACGGTCCGGTCACCAGCACCCGGCGGGCCTCCGGTCCTACCGCCCTGAGCAGCCGGGTGCGCAGGCCACGGACGGCATCGTCGGATGCCGCGTCGGTGCCGAAGCGCGGAACGGTGCCGCGCTTTCCGGGCAGCTCCGCCAAAATCGGCAGGCCTGAAACGCCTTCCAGCTTCTCGCGGGTGCGAATGGTGCGGTCGCTGGCCTCGCGGGTCAGCGCGACCGCGATGGCCAGAAGGACACCGGCGATGAACCCGATCACCATGTTGCGCATCGGCACTGGCGAGACCGGAACGGTGGGCACCCGGGGCGGCTCGACCACCGTCGCTCGGGCCGCCGGCCATGGTTTCCCGGTGGGGCCCGTCGTTGCCGGCACGTCCGGCGACGGGGTCGGCGGCGCGGTCGTTTCAGCCGGCTCGGGGCGCTGCACCGGGGTCACCGGACCGCTGACGCCGTTGGGGACCGGGGCCTGACCGAGCGTCGGGACGATCACGCCGAACTGATTGGCCATCGCGCCCGCCAGCGCGGCGGCCCGGGCCGGATCGGTGTCTTTGACGCTGATCGTGAAGAGCACCGATTTCGCAGTGTATTTCACCTGCGTTTGGCTCAGCACCTCGTCGGTGCTCAGGGGAAGCTGAAGCTGGCGGATCGCGCGCTCGGCCACAATGCGGCCGCCGGCGATCTGGGCATACGACGACAACCGTTCTTGTGCCGCCTCTGTGCCGCTGTACAACTCGTTCAGGTCGGTCGCACCCGAAAACGAAATCAGGACCGTGGCCGACGACTGGTAGTGCTTCGTCTGCAACGCCGTAACGAATGCGGCGCCGACGGTACAGGCCAATAAGGCGGTGAGTGCGAGTTTCCAATGCAGGCCGAGAATCCGGACAAAGGTGCGGAAATCCATCGGCTGATAACCTCTCTAAAACCTCAGGCGCGAATTGCGTCGCTCGCGATTTCTAGCACCGGCCGCGCTTACCCACTGCAGATTATGCAGCATCGTCACGTTCGCATTGCCGAAATGGCCAGCCGCGCCTTGCCGGTGCATCAACTCGCGCGAGTCTGCGCATCCCGCGGCAGGTCGAGCGTCGCAAGCGCATAACAACCTGCACCGTCGCGCCCGTCGCGAGCCAGCCGCATGGGCGGATAGTTCACCACATGGGTGGCTCCCGGCTTGTGCTGTTGCCAATCCACCGCCGCGCACAACGTGTAGTGCCCCGGCGCCAAGCCCGAAAGGTCGACGTGCATGGACTCGGTGGCAGACGTCGGGACGGGCTCCCTGCGTGAGCCATCCCCGAGTTGGGATTGGATCAGCGTCTTGAGCGGCACCGTCGCGGGAATCGAACGCACCACCGCCCCAGAGAAATCGACCAGCCGGTAGCCGGGCACCCAGTTCTCGGTGGCCGCGGCGGCGCCGTAATTCGTCCAGGTGACGGTCAGTGTCGCCTTGCCGTCGTTCACCGATTGCGATCCCTGACCCGCCTCCACCGAATATCGGTATCCGGCGACGACGTTGGCTTGCGCCCACAGCAGGTACAACCCGGGGTCCATCGGAGCGGTGGCGTCCACGGCCGGGAAGTTGTAACTGGATGTCATCGACACGTGGTACTTGACGACGTCGTCGAGGCCCTTTTCGTAATAGGTGCGTGGATCGGTCCCGTCAGGCAGTTGACACCATTCGGTGATCACCAGGGCCGAGGCCATCCGGTTTCTCAGTGCGCCAACCAGCGGATCCTTCGACTGCACATAGTGCGAGCCGTCCTTTTCCGCCCAGGCGGGCAGCGGTGGCTGGACCCCGAGGCAATCAGCACGGATACCCACCGGCGCGGACAGTTTCTTCGTGACATCGTCGGCGAGCAGTTGGCGCACGATTTCCGGGTTCAGCGCCGTCGTCACCAATTGTGTGTGCGGAAAGGCGTTTACGGTGGCGGCGACCAACTGCTGAATGGAGCCGGCGGTGATGTTCTGGTCGCGGAACTGGCTGTAATAGCCGAGCTTGGCGACGCTCTCGTCGGGCGCCGGGCCGGGCGCACCCAACGTGTCACGCAGATACGAGATGTGGTTCTCGCTGAAATCGCCGTAGCCGGAGAACTCGAAAACGGACAGCCGCTCGTCCCCGTCGTAGCGGCGGCCCAGCGCGGCCAGCAACTGACCGAATGCGTTGAGGTAGTTCGGGTCGTTCCAATTCGGAACGACATGCGTGACTCCGGGCGTCCACCAATAGCGTTGTGGACCGGTGTAATTGGTGGCCGCCGAGCGCAGCCAGTCCGGCATGGCGATGTTGGTGTTGTTCGCATAGGTGTTGTCGCAACACGAGTTGTAGGCGACCACCCGCAGGGTCAACCGCATGTTGCGGCCGGCCAGCTTGGCCAGCGCGTCATCGATCACGCTGAAATCGAACCTGCGCTCGTCGGGAGCGTCGGGCGGCAACGTGCTCGGGTCGGTGGGCTGCAACTGTCGCCACGGCACCCGCAAGCTGGCGTCGAACGATGCGGGCCACGCCGGATACCGATGCTGCGCGCGATTGCCTTGCGGGAACAGCGGTTGCAAGAGATCCTCATACTGGCCGCGCAGCGGATTCGATACGTCCTGTACCGACAACGGTATGGCGGGACTGCCAATCGCGGTCAGCGGCGAAGGGTCACCGCTGCGTCCGCATCCGCTCAGCACCAACCCCAGGCACACGGCGACGACAAGGATCTTCCGGTGTCGATTTGTCCGGACCATGATGTCTTTCGCTAAACCGCGTCGGGCGACAACGGCTCGCGGTAGGCGAGCAACGACATCGGCATGCACCGGCCGGCATGCACCGTCTGGATCAAACGCATCGACTGCTACCTCTCTGGTGGTTCGCGTTTCGCTACCGTCGTTGACCCGTTGGCTGACGTCGCATGGTGGTGTGGGATGTCAAGGGTTACAACAGGCTATAGCCCACACCCGGAGCGCACCGGCAAATCCAGGTGGTCAGTTCTTTCACCGCACCCGGGGCCGCCGGCGGGTCGACTAAGCTGATGGCTCCGCGAATCGGGCAGGAGATCACCGAAGATGGCTGTCGCACGCTCGGTCAAACGTTGGCTCGCACCTGCGGCACAGAAACTCGCACTGCGCCGGTTCTGGCGGCGCAAATTCCGCATCCTGCAGAGCCTCGGGCAATCCCGCCCGGACATCCAGCTGGTGGCGTCGTTGTGCGATCCGCGCCGGATCTCCTTGGACATCGGGGCCGACCTCGGCGAGTTCACCATCGCGATGCTGGCCTCGTCGCGATCGGTGATCGCGTTCGAACCGCGACCGGCCCAGGCCCGCGATCTGGCATCGATGTTCGACGCGGTCGGCGCCGCGGTGCAAGTCGAAGCGGTGGCGTTGTCGGATGAGCCCGGCGTGATGACCATGCGGGTGGTCGCGTCCGAGCCGGGCCGCAGCACAATCGAGGCCGGCAACGCACTGGGCGACGTCAGCGACGGCACGATTCGCAGCATCAAGGTGCCGGTCCGACGCCTCGATGATCTCGGCCTCACCGACATCGGCCTGATCAAGATCGACGTCGAAGGCCACGAGCTCGCCGTGTTGCACGGCGCCACAAAGACACTCACACAGCAGCGCCCGGTCATCGTGGTGGAGGCCGAGGAACGCCATCATCCCAATTCGGTCGCCGAGATCACCGGACTGCTGCAGGGACTGGGCTACGCGGGTTACTTCGATCTCGATGGCGTTCGACGGCCGATCGCGGAGTTCGACCCGGCCCAGCATCAGGATCCGGCCAACGTTGGCAGCCAGGAAGACGGTTGGGCGGGTCGCGGCGTCTATGTCAACAACTTCGTCTTCGTGCCCGAGGGCGCCTGAGGGGCCGCTACAGCGACCCCATCGACGACGACTCGCGATCGGCGAGAAACGGCATCGGCATCCACCGCGCGGACAGCAGCGCTTCCATCGCGTCACCCGGCAGCGGACGCGAGAGCAAAAAGCCCTGCGCCCGGTGGCACCCGTGTTGCATCAAAGTCAGTGCGGCAGCGGGCGTCTCGACCCCTTCGGCCACCACTTCGAGGCCGAAGGCCTCGGCCAGCCCGATGATCGCGCGCACGATGGCCAGGTCGCCGGCGTTGGTGCCGACGTCGCGCACGAAGCCGGCATCGATCTTGAGCATGTCGACCGGCAGCGACTTCAGGTGTGACAGGACGGCGTAGCCGGTGCCGAAGTCGTCGATGGCGATCTGCACGCCCACGTCCTTGAGCTCCGCCAAGGTCTTTCGCGTGGTGTCGATGTCGTGCACCACCGCGCGCTCGGTGATCTCCAGGCACACCGATTCGGCATCGATCCCGAACTCGCCGATGGTGTCGGCGACGCTTTCCACGAAGCCGCGGCTGATCAGCTGAATGGGTGACACGTTGATGCGCAACATGGCGCCTTGGCCGACGCCGGTGGCGCGCCACCCGCTGAATTCGGCGCAGGCGCTGCGCATCACCCAGCTGCCCAGCTCCGCGGCCAGGTTGGTCGATTCGGCCACCCCGATGAACGCGTCGGGCAACAGCAGCCCCCAGACCGGATGGCGCCAGCGCACCAGCGCCTCGGCGCCCACGACGGCCCCGGTCCACAGGTCCACCTCGGGCAGGTAGTGCAGGATCAGGCCTTCGCTTTCGATATCGCCCTGCAGGTGCAGCTCGATGTCGTTGCGGAAGGCGCGTTTCAGCGACATGTCGTCGGTGGACACCGCGGTCTGGTTACCGCCGGCGCGCTTGGCCGTCAGCACGGCCTCGTCGGCTCGCCGGAGCAGATCGGCGCAGTTGTCGGTCCCCGGCGCGCCCATCGCCAGCCCGATGCTGACGGTGCGGCTGATCACGTGCCCGCCGATGGTCAATCGGTCGCACAGCATCGCCGACAGGCGACGCGCGAACGCCTCGGCATCCTCCGACGACATCGGCCGGTCCGGGATGACCACGAACTCGTCGCCGCCCAGCCGGGCGATCATGCTCTCGCTGCCCGCGCACTCCTCGATGCGTTGGGCGAACATGCGGATGAACCAGTCGCCCGCGGTGTGGCCGAGGTAATCGTTGATCGGCTTGAGCCGGTCCAGGTCGAGGTAGAAGACCGCGACGGGCCCGGGGCTGTCGGCCGCGAGCCGTTCGGTCAGGTGCGCGACCAGCGCCCGACGGTTGTAGACGCCGGTCAGGTCGTCGTGTTCGGCGAGATAGCGGAGCCGTTCTTCGGCGGCGATGCGCGCTTGCAACTGAGCGAACAGGGCGGCGACCGCCTCGAGCGTGTTGATCTCCTCTTGTTTCCACCGGCGGGCGCCGAACTTGACGAAGCCGAGCACACCGGTCGTCGCGTCGGCGGACACCAGCGGCGCGACGGCCAGCGAGGGCGTGACCGGTGCCGTGCGCTGGTTGAGCCAGCGGCGAAGCCCGCCGGCGGACTGGTTCGGGCGGGTCACCACCGGCTTCCTGTCGCGTTCGCATCGAGCGAGCACCGACTCGGCGCCGTCCAACTCGAGATCGGCCATCGGATCCGGATCGGCGGCGCCGGCTCGTCGCGGCCACTCGGCCACCAACACCGAGGCGGCGGCGTCGGGCTGGTGGTGACGCAGGAAGCTGGCGTCCACATCGAATTGCTCGACGAGCTGCGCGAGGACCCCTTCGCTGACCCGGGTCGCCGTGGACGCCGTGGCCTCCATCAGCTGGGTGGCGACGGAGGTGACCACCAGGTTCAGGCTGCGCGGCACGGGTCCTCCGATACGGGGCACACGGCGACCCGTTCGAGTACCCGTCGAAGGGGTCCGATAGTTCGCTCGGTTGTTTGCTGGTTGCATTTCGAACCGCGCCGCGGCGCGGCCGAAATCCGTCTGGAAACGGTAACACGCAGATCCGGCTCCATCAGGTCTTACGACGAGATGTCGGTGGGCGGTGCACGGCGTGCGCCGCGGCGGGTCACTGACCGTTTGCTGAGGCCGCGTCGCTCGGGATGTCAAGTGTGGCAATCGGATACAGCCCGGAGCCGTCTCGCCCGTCGCGGGCCAGGGCCATGGGCGCATAGTTCACCACGTGTGAGGCGCCCGGCGTGTGCTGTTGCCATTCGACGGAGGCGCGCAGCGTGTAATGCCCGGGCGCGAGGCCGGTCACGTCGACATGCACCGACTCGCTGGCCGACTCCGCAACCGGTTCCTCACGCGATTGGCTGGACTCGTCGTGCACCAGCGTCTTGAGATTGACCGTGGCCGACAGTGTGCGAACCACCGCGCCGGAGAAGTCCACCAGCTTGTAGCCGGGCGCCCAGCGTTCGGTGGCCGCCGCCGAGCCATAGTTGGTCCACACCACCGAGATGGTCGCCACCTTGTCCTGGATCGATTGCGATCCCGGCTTCGCCTCGACCGAATACCGGTAACCGGCAGCGGTATTGGCCTGGGCCCATATTTGGAACAGCTTGGGATCCATCGCCGACGTCGCATCGCGGTCCGGGAAATCCGCACTCGACGTCATCGACACGTGATACCGGATGACGTCGTGCAGGCCCTTCTCGTAATACGACCGGGCGTCGGCTCCGCTCGGCAGTCGGCACCACTGGCTGATCACCAGCGCCGTCATCAGCCGCTGCTTGATGGTGTTGACGACCGCGTCGTTGGAGCGGACGTAGTGCGAGTCGTTGGCCTCGGCCCATTCCGGCAGGGGCGCCTGCACGCCGAGGCAATCCGCGCGGATCCCGACCGGCGCGGACAATTTCTTGGTGACGTCGTCGGCGAACAGTTCGCGGACGATCTCCGGATTCTGCGGAGCGACGACCAGCTGGGTGTGCGGGAAGGCGTTGACGTTGGCCGTGACCAACTGCGCGATGGAGGCCTTGGTGATGCTCTGATCGCGGAACTGGCTGTAATAGCCCAGCTTTGCGGCGCTTTCGTCGGGAGTGGGGCCCGGCGCGCTCAGCGAATCGCGCAGGTACCCCAGTTGGTTCTCACCGAAGTCGCCGTACCCGGAGAACTCGAACACCGACAGGCGCTCGTCGCCGTCGTAACGACGACCGAGCGCGGCCAGCAGCTGGCTGACGCCGTTGAGGTAGTCGGGGTCGTTGAAGTTGGGCACCACATGGGTGACGCCCGGGGCCGAACCCGTCGGCGGCGCGGGATAAGTGGCGGCCGAGGGGCGCAGCCAGTCCGGAATCGCGATGTTGGTGTTGTCCGAATACGAGTCGTTGCAGCAGGACTTGTAGACGTACACGCCCAGGGTCAGGCGCATGTTGCGGCTACCGAGCTTGGTCAGCGCGTCGTCGATCGAGCTGAAATCGAACTTGCGGTCGTCGGGCGCATCGGGGGGCAACGTGCGCGGATCGACGGGCTGCAACTGCCGCCAGGAGACGCGCAGGCTGGCGTCGTACGACGCGGGCCATGCCGAGTAGCGCTGCTGAGCCGGGTTGCCTTGCGGGAAAAGCGGATTCAGCATCTGCTCGTACTGGCCGCGCAGCGGGTTGGGGATCTCCTGCGCGGTGGGCGGGATGGCCGGACTAACCATCGCCGACAGCGGTCCGGGATCGCTCTTGTCGCCGCAGCCGCCGAGCACCACCACCGCGCACGCGACAGCGGCCAGCGCGCGTTTCCTCAATGAGCACACGATGGCCACCGGCGTCAGATCGCGACCGACGACAGCGGCCCGCGAGGGCTGCGCGACTGAGCCGGTGCCGGCGCGGCGCCGGGCCCAGTCACAGCGAAGGTCGTCGTCAAGGTTGCTTCCCCCAATACACACCCGTGCGCGGGTAAGTGGCCCCAAATTTCGCGCTTTCCAGTGGTGCGTGCATCCGGTCCGGGGCAGGCCACGAATTGGCGTAGCGCAGCGTATCACGCGCCTGTCGGCGTGGCGTCGTCGCAGCTCAGCGGGGTTCGGGCGGTCGGTTGACCGGTGGCGCCGATGACGGGCAGTGAGACGGGTCACAATTGCGGGCGAGCCTGTCACGCTCGTCGGGTCTGCGGTGTCTCAAGGGCACAGGTCCTCACGAATAGGAGACAGCCATGACCGAGTCGGTCCCCGAACGAACCCATGTCGTCGTTGTCGGCGCCGGATACGCCGGCACCCTCGCCGCCAACCATCTGCGCCAGCGCCCGGACATCGACATCACCGTGGTCAACCCCCGACCGGTCTTCGTCGAGCGCATCCGGCTGCACCAGCTGGTTGCCGACACCGGCACGGCGACCGCCGACTACGCGACGCTGCTCGGCGAGGGCATCCGGTTGATCGTCGACAGCGTCGAGGTCATCCAGGCCGCCGACCGCCGGGTGCTGCTGACCTCGGGCGCCGAGCTGGACTACGACTACCTGATTTACGCCGTGGGAAGCACGGGCGCGCCAGGGTCGACGGTGCCCGGCTACACGGAATACGCGCATTCGGTCGCCGACCTGGAAAGCGCGCAGCGGCTGCACTACGCGCTCACCGATCTGCCGCTGCCCGCGCCGATCACGGTGGTCGGTGGCGGGCTGACCGGCATCGAGACCGCCTCCGAGCTGGCCGAGGGCGGACGCCCGGTGACCCTGGTGTGCGGTCCCGTCCTCGGTCCGTCGCTGAGCAAGCGGGGCCGGCGCTCGGTGGCCAAGCGGCTGCGCCGCCTGGGGGTCAATGTGCTGGAATCGGTGGCCGTGGAGGAGGTGCGCTGGGATGCCGTGGTGCTCAGCGACGGCGTGGTGCTGCCCAGCGCTGCGACCATCTGGACGGCCGGGTTCGCGGTGCCGGACCTGGCCACGCGCAGCGGCCTGCACACCGACCCGATCGGCCGGTTGCTCACCGACGAGACGCTCACCAGCATCGACGACGAGCGCATCGTCGCCGCCGGGGACGCCGCCGCGCCGTCGGGTCAGCCGTTGCGGATGAGCTGCCAGGCCGCCGGCCCGCTGGGTGCCCAGGCCGCCAACACCGTGCTCAGCCGCATCGCGGGCGAGGTCCCCGCGGCGCTGAGCCAGGCGTTCGTCGGGCAGTGCATCAGCCTGGGCCGCACGCACGCCACGTTCCAGATGGCGCGCACCGATGACACCCCGGTGAACATGTACCTCGGTGGCCGGGCGGCGGCGTCGCTCAAGGAAGCGATCTGCAAGGGCACGCTGTGGTCGATCCGACGCGAGGCCGCCAAGCCCGGTTCGTATCGCTGGATCAAGGGCGGCAAGCGGCCCGCACAGTCACCCGAGGGGGTCGCCGCGCGATGACGCAGGCACCGACCGGCAGCGAGCACGCCGAACGGTTCACCATGCTGCGGCCACTGCTGTTCACCATCGCCTACGAGATGCTGGGTTCGGCGACCGAGGCCGACGACGTCTTGCAGGACAGCTATCTGCGGTGGGCGGCGGTCGACTTGGCGACGGTCCGCGACACCAAGTCGTACCTGGCCCAGCTGGTAACCCGCCAGGCGCTGAACTCGCTGCGGGCCGGTGCGCGCCGGCGTGAGGACTACGTGGGGCCGTGGTTGCCCGAGCCGCTGCTGCTCGAGGAGCAGGATCCCGCCGCCGATGTCGTTCTGGCGGAGTCGATTTCGATGGCGATGCTGGTGGTGCTGGAGACGCTGAGTCCCGACGAGCGGGCCGTGTTCGTGCTGCGCGAGGTGTTCGGTTTCGACTACGGCGAGATCGCCGCGGCGGTGGGCAGGCCGGCGCCCACCGTCCGGCAGGTCGCCCACCGGGCACGCGAACATGTCCGCGCCCGGCGCAAGCGGTTCGACACGGTGGACCCCGAACGCAACGCCGAGATCACCGCGCAGTTCCTGGCCACCGCGGCCGGCGGCGACGTGGAGGCGCTGATGTCCATGCTCGCCCCCGATGCCACCTGGACCGCCGACAGCGGCGGTGTGGTGAGCGCCGCCCGCCGACCGGTGGTCGGCGCCCAGAAGGTGGCCCGCGCCATCGTCGGCCTAATGCGCCGGGCTGCCACCATGGGCGCGACGCGGGTGGAAATGGTGACCTGCAACGGTGCCCCGGCGGTGCTGCTATACCTCGGCGACCAGCTCGAAGGCGTGATCACGCTCGAGATCACCGGCGACAAGATCACCAACTTCTACGTGATGCGCAACCCGCAGAAGCTGGCGGCGCTGGCCACCGCCCGCGACATCAGCCGCGGGTGAGCCCATCCGCCCGGTGCCGCGGGGGATGCGAAACGCCGCCGCTCTGACAAGCTAGAGCGGTGCGCATCGACCGGCTCGGCGATCTTGGCGCCGCACCTCAGGTGCTGCGCGCAGTGGGTGACGCCACCGGCCGGCTCGGCCTGCCCCCGCCCGCCGCGCTGACCGGTGAGTGGTTCGGCGCCCTGGCGGTGATCGCGCCGAGCCTGTCGGTGCACCCGGTGCACGTCGACGACGTCTTCGCGGTCCCGGTATCGCGGACGCCGGAGCCGCGCGCGGTGGGCGGCGGCTGGATCGGTTACCTGTCGTATCCGGACGCCGGCGCCGACGCACAGCCCCACCGGATTCCCGAGGCCGCCGGCGGCTGGACCGACTGCGTGCTGCGCCGCGACCGCGACGGCCACTGGTGGTACGAGAGCCTCTCCGGTGCGCCGATGCCGGACTGGCTGACCACCGCGCTGACCAGACCGAGGGCCGCCGCGCGCGAGTGCCACATCGAGTGGGGCATCGCCGACCGGGCGGCGCATCGCGACGGCGTGCTGGCCTGCCTGGAGGCGATCCGCGCCGGCGAGGTGTACCAGGCCTGCGTGTGCACGCAGTTCACCGGTGCCGTCACCGGCGCCCCGCTGGACTTCTTCATCGACGGCGTCGCCCGCACCTCCCCCGCCCGGGCGGCCTACGTCGCCGGCGCCTGGGGTGCGGTGGCGTCGCTGTCCCCGGAGCTGTTCTTGCGGCGGCGCGGGACGGTGGTGGCGTCCAGCCCGATCAAGGGCACGCTGCCGCTGGCTGCGTGGCCGTCGGCGCTGCGCGCGTCGGCCAAAGAGGTCGCCGAGAACATCATGATCGTGGACCTGGTCCGCAACGACCTTGGCCGGGTGGCGATCGTCGGCACGGTGACCGTGCCCGAGTTGTTGGTGGTGCGCCGGGCGCCGGGCGTGTGGCACCTGGTCTCGACGGTGTCCGCGCAGGTCCCCACCGAACTGCCGACTTCGGCGCTGCTGGACGCCACCTTCCCTCCCGCCTCGGTCACCGGCACCCCCAAACACCGTGCCCGCCAACTGCTCTCGCAGTGGGAACCCAACCGCCGCGGAATATATTGCGGGACAATCGGATTGGCCTCACCCGTGGCGGGCTGCGAGTTGAACGTCGCGATCCGCACCGTCGAATTCGACGCCGCGGGTGGCGCGGTGCTGGGCGTCGGCGGCGGCATCACCGCCGACTCCGACCCGGACGCCGAATGGGAAGAATGCCTGCACAAGGCGTCCCCGGTCGTCGGGCTGCCGCCGATCGCCGCCGCCAGCGCGGCGGGCTAGTCGCGGCGGGACTGCAGCACCGCGTCGTAGAGCTGGCGCGAACGCACCCCCGGATGCATGCCGGCCACCTCGCCGCAGGCGTCCTTGATGCGGGCGCCGCCGGCGACCAGCTCCTCGACCTCGGCGACCAGCGCCGGCAGGTCGGCGCGCGGGGTGGCGCCGGCCAGCACCACGGTGATTTCACCGAGCACCCCGTCGGCCGCCCAGGCCGCCAGCTCGTCGAGCGAGCCGCGCACCACTTCCTCGTGCACCTTGGTCAGCTCCCGGCAGATCGCCGCGCGGCGTGCACCGCCGAGCCGCTCGACGGCGTCCTGCAGACACGCCGCCAACCGCCGCGGGGATTCGAAGAACACGCAGGTGCGCCGCTCGTCGGCCAGCGAATCCAGCCAGCTCCGCCGCGCCCCCTTCTTGCGCGGCGCAAATCCCTCGAAGCAGAACCTCTCGGCCGGCAGACCGGACACGGCCAGCGCGGTCGTCACCGCCGACGGGCCCGGCAGGCAGCGCACCGGCAGGTCGGCCTCCACGCAGGCCGTCACCAGCCGATAGCCGGGGTCGCTGATCAGCGGCATACCGGCGTCGCTGACCACCAGCACCGTCGCGCCAGCGCGGATCGCCTCGACCAGCGAATCCACCCGGGAGCTCTCGACCTGGTCGAACATGCTGATCACCCGGCCGGTGATGCGTACATCGAGGGCCTTGGCCAAAGTGCGCACCCGCCGGGTGTCCTCGGCGGCCACCACCTCGGCTCGGGCCAGGGCGTCCAGCAGGCGCGGTGAGGCATCCGACGGCTGGCCCAGCGGGGTCGCGCCCAGCAACAGGCGGCCGGTGGTCATGACCGACAGCCTACGATCGACACCGATGACCGCCCCGCCCCGCGAATCCCCCCCGACCATCGAGGGTGCCGAGACGCAACGTGTGGTGCCCGTCGTCAGCCCCGGACCGTTGGTGCCGGTGGCCGACTTCGGCCCGACCGATCAGGTCCGCGGCTGGGTGGTGACCGGGATCATCGCACTGGTGGCGGCGATCACCCGCTTCCTGAACCTCGGCTCACCTACCGACGGCGGCACCCCGGTCTTCGACGAAAAGCATTACGCCCCGCAGGCCTGGCAGGTGCTGCACAACCACGGCGTGGAGGACAACCCCGGGTTCGGCCTGGTCGTGCATCCGCCGGTCGGCAAGCAACTGATCGCCCTCGGCGAGGCGGTCTTCGGCTACAGCGGCATCGGCTGGCGGTTCACCGGCGCGTTGCTCGGCGTGGTGATGGTGGCGCTGGTGATGCGGATCGTCCGGCGGATCAGCCGCTCGACGTTGATCGGCGCGATCGCCGGCGTGCTGGTGATCTGCGACGGCGTCAGCTTCGTCGCCGCGCGGACCGCCTTGCTCGACGGCATACTCACCTTCTTCGTGGTCGCGGCGTTCGGCGCGCTGATCGTCGACCGCGACCAGGTTCGGCAGCGGATGCACGCCGCGCTGGCCGACGGCCGCCACGCCGACACGGTGTGGGGGCCGCGGCTGGGCGTGCGGTGGTGGCGGTTCGGCGCCGGGATCCTGCTCGGATTGGCTTGTGGCACAAAGTGGTCCGGCCTGTATTTCGTGCTGTTCTTCGGGGCCATGTCGCTGGCGTTCGACGTGGCCGCGCGGCGCCAGTACCAGGTCACCCGGCCCTGGCTGGGAACCTTGCGCCGCGACCTCATCCCCACCGCCTATGCGCTGGGCGTCATTCCGGTGTTGGTGTATCTGGCCAGCTACGCACCGTGGTTCGCCTCCGAGACCGCCATCGACCGGCACGAGGTGGGCCAGACGATCGGCCCCCGCTCGCTGGTGCCGCTGCCGGATGCCATCCGGTCGCTGTGGCACTACACCGCAAAGGCGTTCCAATTCCATGCGGGCCTGACGAATTCCGCGGGCAACTACCACCCCTGGGAATCGAAACCGTGGAGCTGGCCGATGTCGTTGCGGCCGGTGCTCTACGCCATCGACGAGCAGAACGTCCCCGGGTGCGGCGCCCAGTCCTGCGTCAAGGCCGAGATGCTGGTGGGCACGCCGGCGATGTGGTGGCTAGCGGTGCCGGTGCTCGTTTTCGCGTTGTGGCGCATGCTGGTCCGCCGCGACTGGCGCTACGCCGCGGTGCTGGTCGGCTACTGCGCGGGCTGGCTGCCCTGGTTCGCCGACATCGACCGGCAGATGTACTTCTTCTACGCGGCGACGATGGCGCCCTTTTTGGTGATGGCCATCGCGCTGATTTGCGGCGACGTGCTCTACACCCCCGGCGCGCCACCCCGGCGGCTGCGGCTGCAGCTGCAGGCGAATTCGGAGCGACGCACGCTGGGGCTGATCGCCGTGTGCTGTTACGTGGCGCTGGTGGTGACGAATTTCGCGTGGCTATTCCCGGTGCTCACCGGCCTGCCGATTTCGCAGCAGACGTGGAACATGGAGATCTGGTTGCCCAGCTGGCGCTAGCGCGCTACTTACAACAGGTCGCGGGCGACCGGGCAGGACATACACCGCGGGCCGCCGCGGCCGGTGCCCAGTTCCGATCCGGCGATGGTCAGCACCTCGATGCCGGCGTCCTGCAAGCGGGTATTGGTCTGGGCGTTGCGCTCGTAGGCGACCACCACACCCGGCGCCAGCGCCAGCGTGTTGTTGCCGTCGTCCCACTGTTCGCGTTCGGCGACAACGGGATCCAGCCCCGTGTCGATGACCCGCAGCTTGTCGATCTCCATCGCCTTGGCCGCCGCCTCCAAGAAGGGGGCTTCGTCGCTGATGGCCACCCCGTCGGGCGTGCGCGCAATGGTGAACGCCGACAACGAGTCCACGATGTTGGCGTACATCACCACCGTGTCGGTGTCGACCATCGTGCACACCGTGTCCAGGTGCATCTGGGCACGCCGCTGCGCGATCGGCACCGCCAGCACGGTGTTCGCCAGGTCGTCGTCAAACAGGCTGCGGGCCAGGGCTTCCGCGCCGGCGGGGGTGGTCCGCTCCCCCACCCCGACGGCGACCACGCCGGGCGCCAGCAGCAGCACGTCACCACCCTCGACGGGGGCGGTGCGCGACTCGTAGGCCCGGCGCACGCCGGTGAACCGCGGGTGGTGGGCGTAGATGAGATCGGTCAGCGACGCCTCGCGCCCGCGGACGCGCAGCGCCAGCGTCGGGATCACCACCCGCCGGCCGATCCAGATCGATGAGTCGCGGGTGAACACCAAATTGGGCAGCGGGTCGATGACGAAGTCGCCGCCGTGGTGCATGCGCAGCACCAGCGAGACGTCGGTCCGGGTGTCGGCGGGTAACTCGTTGAACGTCATCCCGGCCATCAGTACCTGGGCCAGCCGGGCCGGCTCGAGCCCCCGCAGATATGCCGAAAGTTCTTGCGCCAACGGCAGTCCGAGCCGTCGCGCGTCAACGGCAGCCGCGACGCCCTGCATCCGCGCGGCTCCGCTGTGTGTGAGCGCCTCGGTGAGCAGATCCGACATCAGCAGCACCTCGACGCCGCGGGACCGCAACAGCGCCGCGAACTGGTCGTGCTCGTCTTGCGCGCGAGCGACCCACGGCAGGCCATCGAACAGCAGCTGGTCGACGTTGCGCGGGTTCAGCCGGAGCAGCTCGGCACCGGGGCGGTGCAGGATGACCACGCGCAGCGCGCCGACCTCGGAATTGGTGCCCAGCTCGACAACACCCACAGCTCAACCGTAGCGGCGCCGGGGCGTACCGTCCCGCCACACGCGCAGCGCGCGCCCCGTGCCATCGAACGGATGTGCGATAAACTCGGTGGCGTGGAGATCGCGGTCCAAGGCTCCCTGTTCCAGCACACCGAGCGCCGAGAACTCGGTGACGGCGCGTTCATCGAGATCCGTGCCGGCTGGCTCACCGACGCCGATGACCTGCTGGAGGCCTTGCTGTCGACGGTGCCGTGGCGCGAGGAGCGCCGGCAGATGTACGACCGGGTGGTCGACGTGCCGCGGCTGGTGAGCTTTCACGACCTCGCGGTCGACGAGCCGCCGCACCCTGAGCTGGCCCGGCTGCGCCGCCGGCTCAACGACATCTACGCCGGTGAACTCGGTGAGCCCTTCACCACGGTGGGGTTGTGCTGCTATCGCGACGGCTCGGACAGCGTCGCCTGGCACGGCGACACCATCGGCCGCAGCAGCTCCGAGGACACGATGGTGGCGATCGTGAGCCTGGGCGCCACCCGCGCCTTCGCGATGCGCCGCCGCGGCGGCGGCCCGTCGCTGCGGTTGCCGCAGGCGCACGGCGATCTGCTGGTGATGGGTGGATCGTGCCAGCGCACCTGGGAGCACTCCGTGCCCAAGACGACGGCGGCCGTGGGTCCGCGGGTCAGCATTCAGTTCCGGCCGCGCGGCGTGCGCTGAGCGGCGGCCGCAAGCGCGGCGGAGCCGGGCGCGGCGGGCCGCCGCCATCAAGCTGAGCGGTTTAGGCGCGCACCGCCGACACCGCTTTGACCAGCAGGTCGCGCGCGCGCTGGGTGTCGACGGGGGCGACGGGCTGATCCGGGATCACCAGCGGGTTGGCGATGACGATCACCTGGTAGTCGCCGAATGCGGCCGAATAGTCGTACAGCTCACCGGTGCGCGGACCGCCCGGTGTCAGCGCCTGCATCACGCGATGCACACCCAGCGTGCGGGTGCTGTCGATCTGCGGCGCCTCGACCACCTGAACGCCGCCGCGCAGCTGCGGGCCGGCGAAGGTCACCTTGGCGCAGTCCTTCCCGGGATCGTTGAGGGGCAACGCTTTTGAGGTCTCCAGCGCGATCACCACGAACCGGTTGCCGCGGCCCTCGGCGGTGACCGCGGACATGTTGCCCTGCAGATCGGCCGGCATGTCCGGCCCGGCCGCCACTTTCGCGCAGTTCGCCGGGTCGAACGTCAACCCGTCGGGCAGTTTGCGGCCGGCCAGCAGCTTGGGGTCTATTCCCCGTTCGCTGATGTCGCTGACCTGGTAGTCGGCTCCGAAGCTGGACTTCACGTCGACGACCTTGTTGATGTCGACCTTCGCCGGGTGAGTGGGCGATGAGCAGCCGGCCAAAACGCAGACGGCCGCAACCGCGAGCAACATCTTGGACATCGTGGCCAATCTACCCAAGCGGAGAGCTCAGCTGCGCAACGTGGACACCGTTTTGGCGAGCAGGTCCGCGGCGAATTGCGGCGGCAGCACCGGAAGCGCCGAGCCCGGATCGGTGGTCAGCGTGGTGAACGCGTAGTAGCTGCCCAGGTAGGCGGTGAAAGTATAAATGCGCGAATCTATTTCGGTGCCGGACTCGACCGATGACTTGACGTCGGCCACCATGCCGATGGTTTGGACGCCTTCGACGTGCGGCGCGTCGGTGAGGTGGACATGCGCCACGGTGTTCCCGGCGGTCTCCGACCACTGGGCGCACGCCGTGACCAGCTCGTCGGGGAAATCGACCGGTCCCGGCAAAGCCACCACCACCGCGTTGACAATGCCGCCACTGCCTGAGCCCGACACGCCCTGCGCCGATTGGTCGCGCCCGTTCCCGGGGTCGGCTAGCGCCCCGCACCTGGCCGGCTTGGCCTGCAGATCGTCCCCCAGGCTCCAGATCACCCTCGGGGAGGCCGCGCTGGGGATACCGGTGGTCACCTCGTAACCGGGCGGCAGGTCGCGAACGACCCGTTTGATGTTGGCGGGATTGACGGCCGCGGTGGTGCTCGGCGGCGATTTCGCCGCAACGGGCGGCGGTTTGGGCGCGGGTGGGTGAGCGCACCCGGCGACGGCCAACGCGAGCGCTGTGGTCACCGCCGGGCCAATCCCGAACGGCCGCATGAGGAGTTGATAGCACAGCAGAGCGCCATACCGGCTGCCCCACGCCAGCGCCGGGTCCGGTCGGAATCACCAAACGTGCTAGCGCATGCGCCAGCGGATTTGGAAGTCACCTCGTGGTCCGGAGACAGGCGCCCGGTTCAAAGCACTTCGCCGTCTTAGCCGACGGCCTCGATCACCTGGCGGGCGACGCGCTTGATCTGCTCGGCCTCGTCACGCCGGAACGGCAGGTGACGCGGATGGGGAACGTCGATCACGGTGGTGATGACGCCGATGTCCTCGCGTTGCCAGACGGCGCCGTAGCGATCCATGATCGCGCGCATCGGCCCATTGTCGGAAAGCATTCGCGCCGAGAACCTTTCGATGCCGTCCACGTCGGCGGCGATGGCTAGCGCGCTGATCAAATAGGTGCCGATGCCGCGGCCCTGGTAGGCGTCGGCGACGGTGAAGGCGATCTCGGCGACCGTCGGGTCGTTGGCGTCGCGCACGAAGCGCGCATCGGCCACCGGGTCGCTGCCGTCGGTGACCACCCACACGAAGTGATCGACATAGTCGACCTCCGACAGGTAGTGCATCAAAGCCGGGGTCGGCAATCGCGGGGTCATGAAGCGCCGATACAGCGTGTCGCTGGAGAAGTAGATGTGGCCGTGCACGGTGCGCTCGCTGTCGCCGGGCAACACCGGGCGCAGCAGGAGCAGCGTGCCGTCCCGAACGCGGATCGGGATCGGCGTGATGAACGCGGCGAGACGCTGGCGCACGGTGCGCAGCAGCCGCGGCGTGATGCCGGGGATGTGCGCCAAGCTGGCGAAGGCTCTGGTGTCACCGATCCAACCGGTCAGCGGTTCGGCGGTTATCACCGTCGCGGTGCGGGGGATGTCGCGCAGCAGGGCGATCTCGCCGACGATCATGCCCGGGGACGCGTGCTCGACGATCACGACACCGTCGTCGCCGACGTGTTTGATCTCGGCGGTACCCGAGGAGATCAGCAAAAAGGAGACGGCCTGCTCGCCCTGGCGCATCAGCACCTGGCCGGGCGCGGCGCGCAGGGGCTGCAGGCGGCCCGCCAGCGGGGCGAGGTCTTCGGCGGAACATCCCTGGAAGATGTCCATCGTCGCCAGCTCGTCCACCCGGGCGCCGGTCAGTCCGGCCACCGCTACGGACCGCCGCCCGCAGCACCGCGACACCACTGGGTGCGTCGCGGTGATGCCATGACCTGCCCGCCTGCTTGCCGTCGTCTACCGCGCCGGCCCGAGGAACCCGGCTGCGGTCGGATGTTGCCCAGGTTATGAGCCGGTGGCGGCGGCGGCAAGGATGCGCGGCGTGTTCTTGAACCGACCTAAAGCGACGCTCGGGCGCTCAAGACCAGTTGCACCGCGCCGGCCAGGTCGTCGACCACGAAGTCCGCATCGACGGTCCGGTGGCCACCCGTGCGCAGCAGGATGGTCGCCGTTCCCGCCGTCCGGCCCGCCATCATGTCGGTGTCGCCGTCGCCGATCATGACCGACTCGGCCAGCTCGAAGCCGTGCTCTTGCGCCGCGCGCACCAACATCCCGGCGAGGGGCTTGCGGCACTCACAGCTGTTCGCCGCGTGCGGACAGTGGTAGACGGCATCGAGCCGGGCGCCGTCGTTCGCCAGCAGTTGGTGCAGCCGCTGCTGGATGGTCGTGAAACACCCTGGCTCGGCGGGCGTTTCCGAGAGCCACCGCTGGTTGGTCACCAGCACCGTCCGCAGACCGGCGGCGTTCAGGGCGGCCACCGCCTTGGCCGCGCCCGGCAGCAGCACCAACTCGTCCGGCGATCGGATGTACTCGCCGTCGGCGGCCTTGACATTGATGGTGCCGTCCCGGTCCAGAAAGACGGTGCGCACGTTGCTCAGATCGGGTGCGGCCATCGTCGGAGTCAGGAGGGCCTGGGAAACAATGCCGCCTCGACCATTTCGCAGATGGAGTGGCCCAGGTGCAGGCATGCTTCCTGGATTCGCCCGGTGTCGTGGCTGGGCACCCGGATGCAGATCTTGGCGACGTCGGCCACCTCGCCGCCGTGCGCGCCGGTGAGCGTGACGGTCGTCATCCCCGCCTGGCCGGCGACCTCGAGCGCACGAACGACGTTGGGCGAGTTGCCCGATGTCGTCAGGCCGACCACCACGTCGCCGGGGCGCCCGGCGGCGAGGACCTGGCGGGCGAACACCTCGTCATAGGAGTAGTCGTTGCCG